>JAKCAB010000774.1 GCA_021839785.1 bacterium
TGGAATCTGATGTTCCTCCGCCACGAACCGGGTCCGGTTTATCTGTGGTACGAGATCGTGCACCCGCGGTTCCTGCGCAAGACGGTGGACGCGTATGGCCAGCCGGGCTTCGACGTGGCCGACGTGGTTACGGACGACTACGACGAGTTGTTGTGGAAACTGCGCGCGCTGCACGGACTCCAGAACACCCACGGCAAGCGCGTCGTTTGCATCGGCGGTCCGGCCGGCTGGGGCGAAGGCGGACGCCAGGCGCCGCAGATCGCCCGCGACTTGTGGAAACTGGAGTTGGCGGACTACCCGTACAAGAACCTCGAACCGCGGCTGACCGCTGCGTTCAAGGACACCGCTCTGGTTTCCGCCTGCGAGAAAGCGGCGAAGATTTACCTCGGCAAAGCGGGCGTGAAGCTCGAGACCACCCGCCAGTTCGTCAACCACGCCTTCGTGCTCCGCGAGGTGATGCTCGACGTGATGGAAGAGCACCAGACCGATGCCATCACCGTAAACGCCTGCATGGGCACCATCATGGGCATGTCCCGGACCACGGCCTGCCTGCCGCTGAGCCTGCTCAACGACGACGGCTACCTGGCGTTTTGCGAGTCCGACTTCGTAGTCATTCCGTCGGGCATTCTGCTCCACTACCTCGCCGGCAAGCCGGTTTTCTTGAACGACCCGACCTATCCGCACGACGGCGTGGTGACCCTGGCGCATTGCACCGCGCCGCGGAAGATGGACGGCAAAAAGCTCGAAAAGGCGCGGATTCTGACGCACTTCGAATCCGACTATGGCGCCGCGCCCAAGGTCGAGATGAAGCTGGGTCAGATCACCACCAACCTGGTGCCCGACTTCGCCTGCAAGCAATGGGTCGGCTTCGCCGGCACGATCGTCGGCAATCCGTTCCTGGACATCTGCCGGTCACAGATCGACGTGCGCATCCACGGCGACTGCCAGGCGTTGTTGGAAGAGATGAAAGGCTTCCACTGGATGACCTGCTACGGCGATTACCTCCAGGAAACCGGCTACGCGCTCGGGAAACTGGGCGTGAACCTGCACAACGTCAGCCGCCCGGGCACGACTTGAGCCGCCAGCGCCCACGAAACCACGCGCCGACTTCGACTCGCCACGGCTCCGCAACCGGCGCTCCCAGTCGATAAGCGGGTCCGGGCGCGCCGCAGCTTCTCCGTCGTGAGCGAACCGCACCGGCTCAAAGCCCGAGCTTCAGCCGGTAGAAACGGGCCGGGTACTGCGCTCTGTCCGTGTCCAGGTATTGAAGCGTCTGTCCGGTCCCGACCGCCGTCCCAACGGGCGACCAAGTGTGCAGGTCCGTGGACGCTTCGATTTCGTAAGTCCGCCCCGCCTCGGTCGTAAAACCGATCTGCCAACCCTCGGCGCCGAACTCAAGACCGGGTTCCAGCACCGGCGCCAAGTTCTCCAGTTCCAGGCTCGACGCCGCCAGGGTTTGCACCTCGTAGCCGTTGTCGGCGGCGATCTGGCCGGCCGTCACGCTCAGCGGCCAGGTCTTGCCGGTGGCGCCTGGCAGGACCTGGAGTTGCACTTCGGCCGCCACGCCTTCCGACGCGCTCCAAGCCTGGGTGCCGGAGGCCGCGAACCCGATTTCGCCCGCCGCCGCGTCCACGTTCCAGAGCGCGGAAACGCCAGCCGGCACCAGCGACCCGACCTTGCACGCCGCCGCGTCCGCCACACTGAAAATCGCCACCGGATACTGGAGCCGGAACGCGACCCCCGAAGTCCCGGCCGGCAAGTCCTGCAGTCGCACGCGAACCGTGATGCGCCCGCCGGGTGAAGCCCCGGCAAAGTCCGTCGCCAGCGCCAACCCCGGCTGCGCCGTCACGCCCGCCAGCGACGGCGTGCCCCGCCTTGTCCCAGCCAAGGCCCGGCCAGACCGTTGCAGTCCGGCGCGCAAAAGCCCTGGCGGAACGGGCGCCGGATCCAGGCCGACCACCACCCGCAGCACCTTGATCACGTCGCCGGAATCGAGATCGGCGCTCTGGTTCAAATCGTTGCCCGCGATGTCCCAGGCCCGTGGCGGATCGAGTCGCGTGATCAACCGTTGGATCAGCGTGGCGTCGCCGATGTCGAGCGCGTCATTGCCGTTGTTGTCGCCGACCAGCCGGCGGGGATCGATGGCAATGGTGCCCGCTTCGGTGTCGGTGCCGAAGGTGAGTTGGCTGCCCGCAGTGTCGGCCACGTCGAGCGCCACGGGCGTCACGCGCGCCAGCATCCGCTCCGGCACGCTGCGGGCGCGGAAGCTCGCCGAGGCGAGCGGCTGCGCGCCGGCGGGCAGACTTGCGCCTGGCAGGGACAGCGTCGCCCGCACCACGCCGGGCGTGTCGGTGTTGACCTGAACGATGCCCGCCGCGAGCACGGCGTCGGCCCAAACCAGTTGCGGATCGCGCAACGTCTCCGGGTCGAAGTTCAGTGCGAAGCTCAGGCCCGCGAGGTTGCCTTCGTTGGTGAACACGATCGGCACTTCCGCCCGGCGGCCTTCCCTCACCTCGGTAAAACCGGGGAGTTCGAGTCGGCGCGCGGGCGTCCAGGTCGCCGTCACTTCGGCGCCGCTCTCGTTGCCCGCGGCGTCGGTCGCCACGACGCGGAGCCGGTTGTCGCCGCGCAGGAGGCGCAAGCCCGGCACGCTGAATCGGCCTTCGGCATCCGGGGCGAGCGGCCCGCGGTCTTGACCGTTCCATTCCCACCGCGCCCCTGCCACCGAGCCATTGTCCGTCACGGCGCCGGACAGGGCAAAACGTTCATCGACCGTCGGCCCCGCCACGGGCGAAACGATGGCGATGACCGGCGGCACCGCCTCCACACCCAGCGTGAAACTCTGCAGCCCAACCAACTCTGCGGGCACGGACGGCGGACTCCCGGCGCCACCCGTCTGAACCTGGATGACCAGCGATCTCCCGCACCGTCCGCCGGCGGCCAGCGCGGTTTCGAAGTCGCCTCCCTTGGCGCTCTCCCAGGCCCGCATTTGCACGAACGCCCGCGCGCCGGGTTCCACACTGGGAATCTGAACCACATTGCCGCCCGGCCCTTTGTCCACGT
This sequence comes from bacterium, assembly GCA_021839785.1. Next base: position 3,064 of record JAKCAB010000774.1, read on the forward strand.
AACCCGCCCCCATGCCGGTCATGAAAGGCACGGCACCTCCCACTGGCGCGAGGTGGGACTCGTCCGGTCCGGCGTAGAGTTGGGCCAGGAAGGCCGCGCCGGCCACGCGGTTCGTGCCGTCGCTGTCGAAGACGGGGGCATCGATCCCCGCCGACGGCGAGTAGTTGTTGCAGATCACCGTGCCGCCCACCTGCGCCGAGCGGACTTCCAAGATGGCCGGCGGCGAGGTCACACGCCCTTGATCGTTGCTCACCGTGACGGTGTACACGCCGGCGTCGGTCCACTTGAGCGCGGCGAGGGTCAAGGTGTCGGTCTGCGCGTCCGGCAGGACCGCGCCGTCCCGCCGCCATTCGTAGCGGAGCGGGGCGCTGCCGGTGGCCGTGACGTGGAACTCCGCCGATTCGCCTTCCAGCCGCAACAGGCTTGCCGGCGCGGAGACGATGGCGGGGGGCGTCGGCGCATCCGTCACCGTCAACGTTGCGGCGCGGCTGTTGACGTAGCCCCGGCTGTTGGTCACAAACACGCTATATGTTCCCGTTTGGAATTTCTGCACGTTCGTCAGCACCAACAGCGGGCCGTTCGCCCCAGGCAAGGTCAAGCCGTTCCGCCGCCATATGAAGGTAAGCGGCGCGGTTCCTTTGGCCTGCACCGCAAAGACGACAGTCCCGCCGACACCGACCGTTTGGTTGTCTGGCTCGTGGACAATTGTCGGCGGGGTGGGCGCGGGATTAACGGTCAGCATCGCCGGCTCGCTGACCACGGAGCCGAGCGCGTTGCTCACGCGCACGGTGTAGGCGCCAGCGTCCGCGAGCCTGGTCGATGGAATCATAAAGTCTGCCCCCCTGGCGCCGGCTATCTCAGCACCATTACGCATCCATTGGTAGTGTAACACCTGCGATCCCGCTACTTTAAGGCTGAATTTCAAGAAGTCGCCTTCCATCACGAAGGGTTTGTACGGTATGGTTCGGAACACCGGCTGCTGGATAATCCGGGGAGGTATGTCAATGATAGTGTAGTTCTCGGAAACGATGGGTGACACCGGATTCGCATTGACGAACAGTTGCGCCTTAACAGTACTTGAGTGCGTGAGCACGATCCTGGTTTGCATTACTCCAGGAATATCTGCGGGCAAGGCTTCAGAAACGGGCGTCGGATCGGTGCCATCCTTGGTGTACCGGATCGTGCTCAAAGGCACGGGCGTTTGGAATTGTATATCGGTGCTGACTTCGTAAGTCCCGCCTGACGGCACCAGGGTCAGCAACGTTATTGGGTTGGCCGGCTTAGAGTTGACGTCAAGAGGATCCGTGCCGGCCAGCCACTCCTGGTAATTCGTGAAACCGTCGTTGTCGGGGTCGGCCAGCGGGCCAGCCGCGGCCTGCGCGAACCACTCGGCGCCCCAATGTCGCTCGCGCCACGCGGCGGGAATCCCGTCGTTCCAACGGTTCTCCAGGTACACAACACTTGCCACGTCCGATGCCGGCGCGCCGTCCTTGAACAACCGGGCTTGCACCCGCGCCGTGGTCGCCAGCGTAAACGGCGCGTCGTATCGAGTGGAACTGGCCGTCGGCTCGCTCCCGTCAAGCGTGTAGCGGACCTCAGCGCCTTCCAAGGCAACCGTGAAAGCAACGATCACCTCGCCGGAGAAGAAG
>JAKCAB010000525.1 GCA_021839785.1 bacterium
TCGTGGCGGAGGCGGTTTCGGTGATGGTCCAGGTGGTCGGTTTCAAACTGACGCGCCGGTGGTTCGGCCAGGGCCGGCGGCTGTTGCGCATGGCGCCGCTGCATCACCACTTCCAGAAACTCGGCTGGCCGGAGTCGAAGGTGACCACGCGATTCTACATCGCGGGGGTGCTTTGCGGCGTGGCGGCGCTGGCGACCTTGAAACTGCGTTGACGCAATGAAAACGCCCCGCCTCCACCACCCTTCGCCGAGCGCCCGGACCCGCGTCCGGCGGGAAAATGGCCGCGCCGGCGCGCGGTTTCGCTTTACTCCTTGCACCGCTGCCGCCCGGTTGTTAGAAGCCTCGGCCGGGGCGAGAGTGCGCGTTGTGACTGGCGATGTCGCCTGGCCGATCCCGGATTGTTCGTGCTTCAACTTTACTCCAGATGCCGAGCAACGGGCTGTGTTTTATCGGCTGGCGGTGCGGTCGGATTGGCCCACTAACCGGCAAAGCGCGCCCCGGCGCCCCAGCCTGCAAGTCCGCACCGGCTTGCCCCGACACGTCGCCCGATTCGTCTCGGCGACGGCCGATTTGCCGCGGGATTTTGTGAGGGAAAATCCCGCGGCAAACACCGAACACCAATCCTCACACGAGCATACTTCCGAACAGGATCGACCATCATGAACACGCCATCACCGCTCCAGCCTTTGGGCCGGCTCCCGCAGTCCGGCTCCGGCCGGCCAGGATTCAGCATTGCCGTCATCACCATCGTGGCTTTCCACGCGGTGTTTTTCGGCGGGCTTTTGCTCCAAGGGTGTAAACGCAACGCAACCGCCACCGCCGGCCTGGAAACCGTCCAGCCGACCAACACCACCTCCGTGCCCGACTCGTTGACGGGGTTGGGCCAGGCGTATCCCGAACCGACGAATCTCGCCGGCTTCCCCGGGCAGCCGCCGGCGATGACCTTTACCTCGGCGCTGCCCGCGGAACCCACCAACTTCCTGGTCGGGAACCAGGGCCAGTCCGCCCCCCCGGCCGCGCCGGATCAGACCGGGACACCCGGCGCCACCGGCGCGACCGACCTCTTGGCCCCCGCCGGCACGACCACGGAGTACAAGATTGTCAAGGGCGACACGCCCTCGAAAATCGCGCGCAAGTTCGGGATCACACTCGATGCCTTCCGCGAGGCGAATCCGAACTTGAATGACCGCCTCCTCCAGATTGGCCAGCCGCTGACGATCCCGGCCAAGACCAAGGAAATGGCCGCGGCGACGACGGAGCCGGGCGGGGCGGCGACCGCGGTGTACGTCGTCAAATCCGGCGACACGCTGAGCAAGATCGGGCGGCTCTACGGCACCACGGCCAAAGAATTGCGCCGCTTTAACGGACTGAAGACTGACCGGATCGTTCCGAATCAGAAGCTCAAGATTCCGCCGGGCAAAACCGCTCCCGCAACGGAAGCGCCGCCCAAGCCTTAGTGTAGTGGTGTGTTGCCGGGCCGCGCGAGGCGGGTTGTATCCTCAATCTCCTGCCTCGCGCGGCCGGCCTACCGCGACCGCGCGAAACGATGAAAGCCGCCTCCACCCTGTTCGCCATCTGTGTACTGGTCCTGACCTGCTTCGGATTCGTGATGCAGTACAGCGTCAGCCCGGCGGGCGATAGCTGGCATTTCCTGTCGCGGCAGGTCGCGGCGGGTGCCTTGGGGGTGCTGGTGGCGTTCGGGATCGCGTTCGTGATGCCTTACCGATGGCTGTACCAGACCGCCTGGATCCTGCTCGGCGTGGCGGTGGTGTTGCTGGCAGTGGTGCTGCTGCCACTGCCGCCGTTTTGTCACCGGGCCAATGGCGCGCAGCGCTGGTTTCGCGTGGCCGGCTTGCAGTTCCAACCTTCAGACTTCGCCAAGCTGGCCTTGCTGCTGGCACTGGCGCGCTACGCGGCGCAGGCACGGACGCGGATCGGCACCTTTACCGGCGGTGTGCTCGTGCCAGGAATGCTCCTCGGCGCGGTGCTGGGACTCATCTTTCTCGAACCGGACTGGGGCACCGCGATGATGCTGGGCAGCGTTTGTGGCGTGGTCTTGCTGGTGGCCGGCACCAAGTGGCGTTACTTCGTGCCGCCCGTGATCGGCGCCCTGGCTTTGGTGGCGTGCCTGGTGGCCTACAACCCGACCCGGTTCGACCGCGTGTACAGTTACCTGCACGTCGAGGAGACCAAACAGGACACCGGCCACCAGGTCTGGCAATCGTGGATCGCGATGGGGAGCGGCGGCGCGACCGGCGTCGGCTTCGACCGAAGCACGCAAAAGCGGTTCGTGCCGGAGTACCACACCGATTTCATCTTCGCGATCATCGGCGAAGAGTTCGGGTTTGCCGGCTCGGCCACGGTGCTTCTGCTGTTCACGACCCTGTTTTGTTGCGGCTGGTACATCGCCTGGAACGCCCCCGATCCGTTCGGCACCTTCGTCGCCGTGGGGGTGACATTCCTGATTAGTCTGCAGGCGTTGTTCAACATCGCCGTCGTCTCCGGCGCGCTCCCGAACAAGGGGCTTTCGCTGCCGTTCATCAGCTACGGTGGCTCGAACCTGCTGATGTTGCTGATCTGTGCCGGCGTACTCCTGCGCGTTGCCCGGGCGGCCGTGGAACCGGTCCGGGAAGACCCGGCCCTGGCGGGCCTCGCCACCGAACCTCTCAGCCTCTTCGCCTGACATGCCATCGGCCTCACGCGCACCCTTGGTCGCCATCGCTTGCGGTGGCACCGGCGGACATCTCTTTCCCGGCCTGGCGGTGGCGGAAGTTCTCGAAGCACAGGGCGTGGAAACCCTCGTCCTGATCTCGACCAAGGAAGTCGATCAACAAGCCGTCCGCGGTTTGCCGGCGGCGCAAGTCCAGGCGTTGCCGGGCGTGGGACTCGAACGCGGGCGGCGGCTGGCCTTCGCCCGTGGCTTCGTGCAGTCCTTGCGCGCCGCGCGGGCTTTGTTCCGGTCGCGCCCACCGGGGGCGGTGCTGGCGATGGGGGGATTTACGAGTGTGCCGCCGGTGTTGGCGGGACGCCGGTGCCGGGCGGCGACCTTCCTGCATGAAGCGAACGCGATTCCCGGCCGGGCGAATCGCTGGCTGGCGCACGTCGTGGACGAGGCGTTCGTCCATTTCGACGGCGCGGCCGAGCGGCTTTGGCACCAGCATGTCCGCAAGGTCGGAATGCCGGTGCGTTCGCAGTTCCAGCCCGGCGACCCCGCCGATTGCCGGATCGCGCTGGGACTCCGGCCGCAGGATCCGGTTCTGCTGGTCACCGGCGGGAGCCAGGGCGCGCGGGCGTTGAACGAACTCGTCGTCCGCACCTGGCCATCCTTGCGCCTGCTCGAGCCGCGACTGCAACTGCTCCATCTGGCTGGCGCGACGGAGGCCGACACCGTCAAAAAGGCTTACGCGGCGCTGGGCGGGGCGGTGCTGGTCCGCCCGTTTCTCACGGAAATGGAACTCGCGCTCGGCGCGGCCACCGTGATGGTCAGCCGCGCCGGGGCGTCCTCGCTGGCCGAAACCGCGGCGATGCGCGTGCCGGCACTGGTGGTGCCGTTGCCGAGTGCGGCGGACAACCACCAGTGCCACAACGCGCGTGCCTTGGTCGAGGCCGGCGCGGTACGGATGCTCAACCAGACCGGGGCCACCCCGGAGAAGGTGCTCTGGGAACTGCGGGCCATGCTCCAGGACGGTCCGCAGCGCGCGGCGATGCAGGCGGCGCTCGCGCGCTGGCATGCACCCGAAGCGGCGGCCACGATTGCCGCGGTAATCACGAAGCAGTTGGGCCTCGACGAGCGGGCCGCGCGGGGTTCGTGCGCGGTCGCGAAGGCTCGCCCGGCCAAAGGCGAACTAAAGCCGGTGGCATTGCCCGTCGCCCCGGCACAAACCCGGACCACGTGAAGTCGCCATGACGGCCACAGCCACGATTCGAAGCGAGACCCGGCCGGGCGAGGTGCCGGCGCCGGTCGCCGCGACGGCTGGCGGAGCAACTGTTTTCTCGCCGTTGGCGGCGCTGCTGAAACCGCGGCTTTCCGCCGCCGCCGTGGTGTTGGCCTGCGAACCGCTGGCCCGCCGCACCACGCTCAAGGTGGGCGGGCCGGCGGACGTTTATGTGGAGCCGGCCGGTGAAACGGACCTTGCGGAGGTGCTGCGGTTTTGTCGCGACCGCGCGGTGCCGGTGCGGATTTTGGGGCGCGGCTCGAATTTGCTCGTTCGCGACGGTGGCGTGCGCGGCGTGGTGGTCTGCCTGGCCGCCCTGGCGTTCGCGCAGGTGGAAGTGCAAGGACCGTTGCTACGCGCCGGCGCGGGCGCGCGGTTGAAGCAAGTCGCCGCCGAGGCGCGCCGGCACGCGCTGACCGGGCTGGAGTTTCTGGAAGGCATTCCGGGCAGTGTGGGCGGCGCGTTGCGAATGAACGCCGGCGCGCACCAAGCCTGGACGTTCGGTGTGTTGGAACGCGTCCGCTGGATGACGCCGGAGGGCGAGGCGGAGGAGAAGCCGGCGAGCGCCGTGCCGGCGGAATACCGGTCCTGCCCGGCGTTCCGCACCAACCTCGCGCTCGCCGCCGTTTTTCGTGGTCAGCCCGGCGACGAGGCCGCGATCCAGGCGCGGATGGAGGCGTTTCGGCGCCAGCGGCAGGAGACACAGACGCGTGAGGCGAGCGCGGGCTGCATTTTCAAAAACCCCGCGACGATCCCGGCGGGCCGGCTCATTGA
>JAKCAB010000652.1 GCA_021839785.1 bacterium
TTCACGATCGAGCAACTCGCCGGCGACCTCCTGCCCAACGCCACCACCGAGCAGAAGATCGCCACCGGCTTTCATCGCAACACCATGACCAACACCGAGGGTGGCACTGACGACGAAGAGTTCCGCGTCGCGGCGGTGATCGATCGAGTGAACACCACGTTCACGGTGTGGCTGGGCACCACGATGGCTTGCGCCCAGTGCCACAACCACAAGTACGACCCGTTCACCCAGCGCGAGTACTACCAGGCCTTCGCGTTCTTCAACCAGACCCGCGACGGCGGCAAAACGCTCGACCCGGTGTTGGAACTGCCCTCGCCGAAACAAGCCGCCGAGCAGGCCAAGCTTTGCGCCCAGATCGAGCCGCTCCAGAAAATCCTCGACACCCAGACGCCGGAACTCGACACGGCGCAAGCGGCGTGGGAAGCGGCTTTGCAGCGTGACCGTGCGGCCATCGACGCGGGCTGGACGGTCCTCAAGCCGGATGCGTTTTCGGCCTCGAACGGCGTGAAGCTGGAGCCGCAACCGGACGGCACTCTGTTCGCCAGCGCGGACAAGATTCCCAAAACAACCGTTTACGAATTGGAGGTCAAGGCTCCGCCGGCGGGCGCCACCGCCTTCCGCGTCGAGGCGCTCACCGACGAGCGCCTGCCGAACCGCAGTTCGGGTTACGGCCTGGATGGCGATTTTGTGCTGACCGATTTCACCGTCGAGACCCAGCCGTCGCCAACCGCAGAAGCAGCCAAGCCGGAGGTGGCGAAGATCGAGTTCGACAAGGCTTATGCCGACTTCGCCGAAGACCGCTTCGACGTGGGCAAGGCCATCGACAAAGACGCGCAATCCGGCTGGGCCATCGGCGCGAACGAGGAAAAAAACCGCACGAACCACTGGGCAGTCTTCATTGTCAAGGCGCCCACCAATTTCGCTGTCGGCGCCAAGCTCGTGATCTGGCTCAAACAGGAGTCCATCCGCCCGAAGAACCTGCTGGGCCGCTTCCGTGTCGCCGTTTCCAGCGCGCCGGTCGAAGCGCATCGCGCCTGGGCCGCAGTGCTGCCGAGCGTTCGCACGTTGCTCGAAGTGGACGTCGTAAATCGCACCGAGGCGCAGAAAACAGAACTCGCGAAGCATTATCGCTCGATCGCGCCCAGCCTGGAAAAGACGCGCACCGAGATTGCGGCACTGTGCAAGCAAGAGCCCAAGGATATTCCGACCACGCTGGTCATGGAAGCCGCGGAAAAGCCGCGCGTGACCCACATTTTCCAGCGCGGCAGCTTCCTCAACCCAGGCGAAGTCGTGGAGCCGGATACGCCGGCGGTGTTGCCTCCGTTCCCCAAAGATCAACCACGCAACCGGCTCGGCTTCGCGCGCTGGCTGGTTTCGCCCGGCAACCCGCTGGTCGGTCGCGTGACGATGAACCGCATCTGGGCTGCGTATTTTGGGCGCGGTCTGGTCGAGACCAGCGAAGACTTCGGGGCGCAAGGCGAGCCGCCCACGCATCCCCGATTGCTGGACTGGCTGGCCACGGAATTCGTTCGGCGCGGTTGGAGCCTGAAGGCCATGCACCGGCTCATCGTGACTTCGGCCACCTACCGGCAATCCTCGCGCGCGACTCCAGAGCTGATCACGCGTGACCCGTTCGACCGGTTGCTGGCCCGCGGCCCGCGGTTTCGCATGGAGGCGGAGATGCTGCGCGACTATGCACTCGCGGTGTCCGGGCTGCTGAACCCGCAGGTCGGCGGTCCCAGCGTTTTTCCGTACCAACCCGACGGCGTCTGGGCCATGCCGTACAGCGACGACAAGTGGATCACCAACACGAACGGCAACCAGTTTCGGCGCGGCCTGTACACCTTCGCCCGCCGGTCCTTTCCATACGCGGCGTTCGCCACCTTCGATGCGCCGAGTCGCGAGGTCTGCACCGAACGTCGGCCCCGCACCAACACGCCGTTGCAGGCGCTGACCACGCTGAACGACCCGGCGTTCCTGGCCGCGGCGGCGGGCCTGGCCCGGCGCGTGGTCGTCGAGGGGGGCGACTGCACCGAGCACCGGCTCGCCTTCGCGTTCCGCTGTGCGGTGGGGCGCCCGGCGTCGTGCGCAGAGTCCAAGACGTTGCTGGCACTGTACGACCATTCGCTTGAAAAGTTCCGACACGATCCCCAAGCGGCGGCGGAAATGGCGATGCAGGGCCTGCCGAAACCCGCAGCCAACGCGGATACCGCCGACCTCGCGGCGTGGACCGTGATCGCGAACGTGCTGTTGAACCTCGACGAAGCCCTCACCAAAAGCTGACCGCCCATGAACCCCACTCAGGAGTATCTGAAGCTGGTGACGCGCCGGCAGTTTTTCCGCGACTGCGGCACCGGCCTCGGCACGCTGGCGCTGGCTTCGCTGCTCAACCGCGATTTGCTCGCCGCCCCAGCCCAGCCTGCCGACGAAAGCGACCCCACCCTGCCCAAGCCACCGCATTTCGCGCCGAAAGCGACCAACGTCATTTACCTGCACATGGCCGGCGCCCCCAGCCAACTGGATCTGCTGGATTACAAGCCCAAGCTGGTGGAACTCGACGGCGAGCGCGTGCCGGAAAGCCTCATCAAGGGCGAGCGCTTTGCCTTTATCAAAGGCGTGCCGCGCGTGCTTGGCACCCCGCACCAGTTCGACCGCCACGGCCAGTCGGGCCAGGAAATCTCGGAAGTGCTCCCCCACCTGGCGGAGATCGCGGACGACATTTGCATCGTGCGCTCGATGCGCACCGACCAGTTCAACCACGCGCCGGCCCAGATCTTTGTTCACACCGGGTTCGGCCGTCTCGGCCGGCCGAGCATGGGGTCGTGGGTTTCGTACGGCCTGGGCACGGAGTGCCGCGACCTGCCGGGCTTCGTGGTGCTCGTCTCTGGCAAGAACGGTCCGGACGGCGGCACCGCGCTTTGGGCCAGCGGCTTCCTGCCCACGATCCATCAAGGCGTCCGGCTGCGCTCCCAGGGCGATCCGGTGTTGTTCTTGTCCAACCCGGTCGGCATGGACCGCGACCTGCGCCGCCAGACGCTCGACACGGTGGAATTGCTGAATCGTGAGACGTTCCAGCGCGTGGGCGATCCCGAAATCGTCACGCGCATCGCCCAGTACGAAATGGCGTATCGGATGCAAACCAGCGTGCCGGAGTTGATGGACCTCGCGAAGGAGCCGGCATCCACACACGAGATGTACGGCAGCGAGCCGGGCAAGTCCGGCTTCGCGAACAACTGCCTGCTGGCGCGGCGGCTGGTCGAAAAGGGCGTGCGCTTCGTCCAGCTTTATCATTGGGGCTGGGACAGTCACGGCGACATCAAGGAGAACGATCTTCGTTACGGCATGGTGGACCGCTGCCGCGAAACCGATCGCCCCGCCGCGGCACTCGTAAAGGATCTCAAGCAACGCGGCCTGCTCGATCACACATTGGTGATCTGGGGCGGCGAGTTTGGCCGGACGCCGATGAACGAGGCGCGGAACCGCGATGGCTGGATCGGCCGCGACCATCACCCACACGCGTTTTCCATCTGGATGGCCGGCGGCGGCATCAAGCCGGGCGTCACGTACGGCGCCACCGACGAACTGGGCTACTCCGTGGTCGAGAACCCGGTCCACGTTCACGACTTGCAGGCCACGATCCTGCGTTGCCTGGGCCTGGACCACACCCGACTGACTTACCGGTTTCAAGGCCGCGACTTCCGCCTGACGGACGTGAGCGGCGAAGTGGTGAAAGACATATTGGCATGATGAAGATCGAACACGTGCTGCGACGGGCACTCGGCCCCATCCAACCGCCTCGCCTCGTGACGCCGCTTCTCGCCTTGGCGCTAAGTTTGGCGCGGCTATCCGCGGCCGAGCCAACCGCCAAAGTGGACTTCCGGCACGACATTGAACCGATCTTTGTCAAGCGCTGCTCGGAATGCCACGGACCGGACAAGCAAAAGGCCGGCCTGCGGCTCGACCGCAAGGCCGATGCGCTCCACGGCGGCAAGTCCGGCAAGCCTGCCATCGTCCCTGGCCAGAGCGCGGAGAGCGAATTGATCCGCCGCGTGACGACCGACGACACGGACGACCTCATGCCGCCCAAAGGCGACCGTTTGACCGCCGCCCAAGTCTCGTCCCTGCGCGCCTGGATCGATCAAGGAGCGGACTGGCCGGACACCGATCCCGTCCATCATTGGTCGTTCGTCAAACCGGAGCGGCCGGCGTTGCCCGCGGTCAAGCAAACGAACTGGCCGCGTAACCCGATCGACCGATTCGTCCTCGCCCGGCTGGATCGCGAAGGCCTCGCACCGTCGCCGGAGGCCGACCGCACCACGCTGATCCGCCGCGTGAGCCTGGACCTCACCGGTCTGCCACCAACCCTGGCCGAAGTGGACGCCTTCCTCGCGGACCAGCGTCCGGGCGCTTACGACCGGTTGGTGGACCGCCTGCTGGCCTCGCCGCATTTTGGCGAGCATTGGGCCCGCTGGTGGCTGGACCTTGCGCGCTATGCGGACTCGAACGGTTACCAGGTGGACCTGGCGCGCTCGATCTGGCCGTACCGCGATTGGGTGATCGAAGCGCTGAACCGCGATATGCCGTTCGACGAATTCACGGTCGAGCAACTCGCCGGCGACCTGCTGCCCAACGCGACGCTTGACCAGAAGATTGCCACCGGCTTCAACCGCAATACGAAGATCAACGACGAAGGCGGC
>JAKCAB010000382.1 GCA_021839785.1 bacterium
CGGCCTTCCGCCGCTGCGGCCACGCACGCCGCACCGTCTCAACTGGACAACGTCCTGGCCATCCTGGCCATCCTGGCGGTCGTCGCCGGTCTGGCCCGCGTACTCATGCTGGCGTTGGCAGGCGACCCCTTTGCCGGTTCCTGACCTCGAAGAAACGCGACGCTTTCGGATTCATCCTTTTGCGCATCTGAACTCATGGCAGCTTCCCACATCCTTAAACTGACCGCCGAAAACTTCGCCACTCATGTGCTGCAATCGCCGGTGCCGGTACTGGTGGATTTCTGGGCCGAATGGTGCGGCCCGTGCCGCATGATCGCGCCCGTGCTCGACGAACTGGCCACCGAGTACGAGGACCGGATTCGCATCGGCAAAGTCAACGTGGACGACCACCAGCAACTCGCTTCCGAGTACCGCATCACCGGGATTCCCACCCTCCTGCTTTTCCACGGCGGGCGCGTGGAAGAAACCATGGTCGGTTTGAAAAGCAAGCGCGATCTCAAGGCAAACATCGAGAAGGTGCTGACCCCCGGTTGAGCGGAAGCCCGCCCGGGATGCCGGATCTTCGCTTCGCAGCGCGCCGCACCGGCTCCGCGAGCTTTTGGCGAGCCAAAAGACAGCGGCTGAGCCCAGGAGGTTCAGCCGCCTTTTTCGTTTGCGTGAGTGTTTCGATCCCTCGGAGAAGCCGGGGCCGGCCGCCGCTTTACCCAATCGCCCAGCCGGAGCGGTAGCCCTCTTTGAGGTAACGATCGGCCTCCGGAGCGTTGGGTGACTTCATCGCGACCGCGTCCCATTCCATCTTCTTGCCCACCCGCAGCGCGACCAGGCCGAGCAATCCGATCTCGGTCAGCGCGGCGCCGTACTCGAAGTTCGCACTGGCGGGCGAGCCGCCTTTGCACGCATCCAGCCAGTCGCGATGATGCCCCTTCGAGCGCGGCAGGGTCTTCGGCGGGCGCTTGAATTCGTCCATGCGGCTGCCCGGCAACAGGCGGGGATCGCCCGCCCAGCCCGGACAGGTGATCAGGCCCTTGTCGCCGACGAACAATGTGCCATTGCCACCGGCCCCCAATTGGTCGTCTTCCTCGAGCCCTTCCGGTTGTGGCGGGCGCATGCCGCCGTCATACCACGTGAACTTCACCGGCGGCATTTTTCCGCGCGCGGGGAACCGGTAGTAGTAGATGCCTCCCGGCGGCGCCATTTCAGAGTCCACGCCGCCCGCACCGTACGCCTCGATGCTGGTGGGCGCCTTGAGGTCCAGCGCCCAGCACGGCGCGTCGAAGTTGTGGCAGAAGAAATCGCCGATCGGTGCGGTGCCGAAAGCCCAATAATCGCGCCATGTCACCGGGGTGTAGGCCGAGCTGTAAGGTCGGGGATCGCGCGGCCCCAGCCAGAGATCCCAATTCACGCCCGCGGGTTTCGGTTCCTCGGCGGGCAACCCGTGCGTGTAGCGCTTGCTCCAACGACTGGCGTTCGTCCAGGCGTGCACTTCGCGCACGTCGCCGATGGCCCCGGACCAAATCCATTCGCAGGTCTGCCGGATCCCGTTGCCGGAGTGGCCTTGATTGCCCATTTGCGTGGCAACCCCGGTTTCCTTCGCCACCTTGGCTACCAGGCGCGCCTCCCAGACGTTGTGGGTGAGCGGCTTTTCGCAATAGACGTGCTTGCCCTGCCGCATCGCGAGCACGCTCACATAGGCGTGCAAGTGATCCGGTGTGGCGCACAACACGGCGTCGATGGCCTTCTCCTTTTCCAGCATGACGCGAAAATCCTCGTAAGCCGCCACCCTGTAGTTGGGAGTCTTGGCGGCGTACCGCTTCTCGGCTTCGGCTTTCACCGGCAGCCGACCCGCCACGCCCTTGAAGTAGAATGCCTCCAAATCGTCATGCTCGATCGGGTCGGCCACCGCCACGATCTGGGCGTCGGCCAGCGGGAACAGACCACGCATGTTCGTCCGCCCCTGGCCACCGCAGCCAATGATGGCGATGTTCACTTTTGCGCTGGGGGCCACGAACCGCGGTCCACCCAGGACATGCCGCGGAACGACGGTAACGGCCGCGGCCGCGGCGGAAGCGGTGCGGAGGAACTGGCGACGATTGAGTTCGAGCTTTCGGGTCTTCATGAAATGTCAGGCATTAAGAATCTAACGATGTAGTAGGGTGCGCTTGCTGGAGAAACAGGATGCAAGCGGCCTGCCCGGGATTCAATGGCAAACTCTGCTTTGGCAAATCCCGATTCTGTCGGCGGGTTTAGGCTTGCGGCAGGCGGCTGGATTGCTTAGTAGATTCCGCGTTGCGGCGCTGCAGCCCAACCGCGGTGCGCGCGTGGCGGAATTGGCAGACGCGCTAGATTCAGGTTCTAGTGGGTAACACCGTGCAGGTTCAAGTCCTGCCGCGCGCACCAATTTCTCACCCGCGGCCCGGCCCGCCGCACAATTCCGCGCTTTTCGCCGGTGGCCTTCCTCATTACCGTCCTGGCGTGATCGCGACGGACACCGCACTGGCCGATTTCCTGCCCCGACTTCGGACCGCCCCCTGGGTGGCAATGGACACGGAGGCCGACAGCCTGCATTCCTACCCGGAGAAACTCTGCCTGGTGCAGATCAGCCTTCCGGGCGCGGATGTGCTCGTGGACCCGCTGGCCGGGGTGGATTTGAGCCCGTTCTGGGCGGCGCTGGCCGGGCGCGAGATCATTTTGCACGGCGGCGATTATGATCTGCGGCTGCTGCATCGCGGGCCGAACTTCGTGCCTGCGTCTGTGTTCGACACGATGCTCGCCTCGCGGCTCCTGGGTTTCACGGAGTTTGGCCTCACCAGCCTGGTCCGGCGGTTTCTCAACGTGGAGCTGGAGAAGGGGCCGCAGCGCGCGGACTGGTCCCGGCGCCCGCTCACCGAGCGCATGATCGCCTACGCGCGCAACGACGCGCGGTACCTGCGGCCGTTGACGGAGGTCTTGCGCGCGCAACTCGTCGAAAAAGACCGGCTGGCCTGGCACACACAGATGTGCCGCCAGCTCATTGAGGACGCGATCCGCCCGCCGGCCGACGACAACGGAGACGCGTGGCGAATCAAGAGTGCGGATCTCCTGAGCCGGCAGGGCATGGCGGTGTTGCGCCATTTGTGGCACTGGCGTGAAGGCGAAGCGCGCGCGGCGAACCGGCCGCCGTTTTTCGTGCTCAGCCATGACACGTTGTTCTCGCTGGCGGTGGCCGCGGTGAACGGCGACACCGCGGACAAGCTCATCCCGCCGCGCTATTCGCCCCGGCGCCTGGCCAGCCTTTCGGCGGCCATCGAGCAAGCCTTGCGGGTCCCGGAGAGCGAGTGGCCGCACCCGCGTCGGCATCGGGGTCAGCGGCTGACGATGGCCCAAAAACACCAACTCGATCGCCTGCGCCGACACCGGGATCGGGCCGCCGAGCGACTGGGGATGGACCCCACCTTGATCGCCAGTCGGGGGACGCTCGTGCGCCTGGCCGCCGATTGGGAGCACGCATCCGCGGAATTGCTGCCGTGGCAGCGGGAATTGCTCAAGAGTTGAGCTGATAACCGCCGATTGCGGCGCGCGCCGACCCGGCGTGCAGCCCCGGGCACCCAGCCGGCCAGCCTACTTCGCCGGTCGGAATTCCTGCTTCGCCTGCGGCAAGTAGTGTTCGAGGTTCTTGATGCGATCCTGGTCGAGCGGGTGGGTGCGGAGGAACCAGACCGTGCCGTTGCCGCCGTGCTGTTGGTTGTAAGCGGCGAACCGCTGCCAGAAACCGATCGCGGCCGTGGGGTCGTAGCCGGCGCGGGCCATGTAGATCAAACCGATCTGGTCGGCGCGGGATTCCTGCTCGCGGCTGTGCGGCAACGCGCGCAGCAGTTGCGTGCCGAGGCCGTACGCCGAATCGAAGTAAGGCTGGGTGCTCGGCTTTTCCTTGCCCAGGTAGCTGCTGGCGAGCTGACCTGCCGTGTTCATCACCATGGCCTCGCTCATCCGCTCGGCCCCGTGATGCGCCGCGGCGTGGGCCACCTCGTGGCCGATCACCGTGGCCAGGCCGGCTTCGTCCTGGGTGATGGGCAGGATGCCGGTGTAAACGCCGACCTTGCCGCCCGGCAGGCAGAAGGCGTTGGGCTCGGCGTTCTCGAACAGCACGAATTCCCACTGGGCATTCGGCAGGTCCGCGACGGCGGCGATGCGTTTGCCCACGCGTTCCACCATCGCCTGCGCCGCCTTGTCTTTGCTGGCCGGCACCGAGCTTTTGAGCTTCGTGAATTCGCTCAAACCGAGCTGCATTTCCTCGCTCGCACTGACCAGCATCAACTGCTTGCGGCCGGTTACCGTTTCGGTGGCGCAACCGGCGAGGTGCATCCAGGCCAGGCTCAAGGCGATGATCGCGAGGAGCGACGAAAGAGCTTTTTGCATGCGGGCAGAATACACGAAGCGACCGGGCGGACAAGCGGAGGTCGCGTCGGCGGGAGTGGGACCCGTTCAAGGCCCCGCGCCGGGTTGCGCCCGCATCCCGGGCTTCAGTTCCGCGGGCAACAACCAGCGCAATAGCGGCCCGGTCATGATCGTGGTGAGCAGCGCCATGATCACGAACATGGTGAACAGCGGCCGGGACATCAGCCCGAGATCGTAGCCGACGTTGATTGCCACCAAACCCATCAACCCCCGCGTGTTCATCAGCGCGGCCACGCAGGCCGCTTCGCGGAGATCGG
>JAKCAB010000600.1 GCA_021839785.1 bacterium
GGCTTGGTGTTCAAGCCCGGCGAGTCCCTCGGCCGGTTCCAGGTCGAGATCGCGACGAACGTAACGACTGGCCCGCACTTGGTGCGGTTTTACGATGCCGACGGTTCCAGCGCGCCGCGGCTGTTCATGGTGGGCGAACTGCCGGAATTGAACGAACCGGATTCGCCGGAGCAAACCGGTGGCGGCATCGAAGTCGCACGTCTGCCGGAAACGGTAAATGGCCGGCTACGTCAGCCCGGTGAAACCGACACTTGGCTCCTCACACTGGCGGCCGGCACCGAGTTGCGCGCCACGGTCGTCGCCTACGCCCTGGACTTGCCCGTCGCCGCGCGGCTGCGACTGCTCGACAGCCGCGGGCGCCTGCTAGGCGAGTCCACCAACCCGCCCCCGCGCGATCCCACGCTGAATTGCGCCATCGGCGAGGCCGGAACGTACCGGCTGCAGGTCAGCCCGGCGGAAACGTACGTGGCCGAGCATCCTGCCTTTGCCCCCAGCGATGCGGCCGTCTATCGCCTCACGCTCGTGACCGCTGGCGCTTCCGGGCCAGGCGTCCGAATTGGCGAAGGCCGGGTGCTGGTGGAAGGCGCCCCGCTGCCCGACCGGCCTTACCGCCTGCTGGTGCGGGAAGCGCCGCCGGCCGAAAGCCCGGGCATTTTGCGGCCCGAGCGGCCTTACCCCAACTTGAATCTGCCGTGCACCATCAACGGCTCCATCTACCCGGCCGGCAACCAGGACCACTATGTTTTCAGCGCGGTGGGCGACGAGCTTTATCATTTCCGGCTGCGCGCCGGGAGCATCGGCTCGCCGCTGGTTCCGGTGCTGCGCGTGCTCGATGGCGCCCGGCAGGTGCTGGCCGAATCGGCTCCCAGCCTGGATCCGTCCCTCGATTGGGTGGCGCCCACCGACGGTGTTTACACGTTGGAAGTGGCCGAAGCGCAGGGCGGGGGAGGCGTGGGTTACGCGTACCAGCTCGACGTCACGGCGCCGGAGCCAAACCTGCTCGCGACCGCCGGCGAACACACGCTCCGCTTGCGACCCGGCCAGAGCGCGGCCTGGAACCTGGCCATCCGCCGGCCCGAGACTTATCAAGGCTTGCTCAGCGTGACCGCGGTGGGATTGCCGGCCGGCGTGCAAGCCGCCCCCATGACGATCCCGCCGGATGTCCGGCAGGCGACCGCGCGCTTCACGGTCGCGGCCGACGCCCCGCCCGCGAACCAGCCGTTCCACATCACGCTCCTGGACGTCACCGCCAACCCGCCGCGGGTGGTGCCGGCGCGGGCGCCGTTGCGCGGCAAGTACGCGGCGACGGACGACTTGGCGCTGAAGGACACCGACACTTTCTGGCTGACGGTCCTGCCGGCGGAAAAGCCCTGATCGCGACATCCCCCGCGCCGGCCGTCAACCGGGCGGTGACGGGGCCGGGTTCGCCTGCAATTCCTCCAGTTCCTCCATCTGGCGCAGGTACTCGAACGTCTGGTTCGCCTCCGCCTCGTCCACGATGCTGAGCGCGAAACCGACGTGGACGATGACGTAATCGCCCACTTTCGCCTCGGGCACGTACGCGAGGTTCACTTCCTTCACCACCCCGCCGAAGCTCACCCGGCCGCTGCGCTGCAGGTCTTCACCGACGACGCTCAACACTTTGCCCGGAACCGCCAAACACATTGTCTCAAGCCTTTCTCTTGCGCTTCGCCGCGCGACCCGCCGCCACGGCCTGGCCCAACGCCACCCCGCCGTCGTTGGGCGGCACGCGTTGGTGCCAGTACGGGCTGAAGCCCGCGCTGCGCAGCGAGCTGACCGTGCGTTCGAGCAGCGGTTTGTTCTGAAAACAGCCGCCGGTCAGGGCAATGCGGGGAATCGCCACGCGCCGCGCCACCGCGACGATATACTCGACGAGCGTGTTGTGGAACTTCGCCGACATTTCCCAGACCGGGAGCCCGCGATCGAGATCCTTGAGCAGGCCGGCGACCAGCGGTTCCCAATCGACCACGTACACGACCGGCGGACAGACGAAGGCGAGGCAGTCGGCGTGCACGGGGCAAGGTTGCACGGTGTGGCCGTCGTGCGCCGGGTCATAACGGATTTCCTTCAGCGTGACCGGATAGGTCTCGTCCGAGTCGTCCGGATCGAACGCGAATTCCAGGTCCATCGCGGCCTGGCCTTCGAAGCTCGCCGTCTGGCGCAGCGACAACAACGAAGCCACGGCATCGAACAACCGCCCGGCGCTGGAGGTCAGCGGCGCGTTCACCGGCCGGGCGAGCGCGGACCGCAGCGCCTTGAGTTCCGCCGGCGTGAACGCCTGGAGCGGCGCCAGCCTGGCGCGCTCGAAAGCCGCATCGCCGAACAGCGCGTGCAACAGGCCCAAGGCCGAGCGCCGGGGTTCTTTCACCGCGCGGTCGCCCCCCGGCAGCCGGAACAGGCGCAAGTGCCCGACGCGTTCCACGCCCTCGGCCGTGACGCGCAGAAACTCGCCGCCCCAGACCGTCTCGTCCGTCCCAAAGCCGGTCCCGTCCCACGCCACGCCGAGCAGCGGTGCGGCGATGTCGTTCTCGGCCATGCACGACAGGACGTGGGCGTAATGGTGTTGAACGCAAACGAGTGGCACTCCCGATTTCCTCGCGTGTTTGGTCGAGAGATAATCCGGATGCGCGTCGGCCGCGATGTGCTGCGGTGTCATCTCGTTCAGTTGTTTCAGGTCCGCGATGACCCGCTCGAACGCCGCCAGGGCCGCCGCCGTTTCCAGGTCGCCGATGTGCTGGCTCAGGAACACCTGCCGGCCCCGCGCCAGCGCGACGGTGTTCTTCAAATGCGCCCCCACCGCCAGCGTTGGCGGCAACGGCGTCGCCACGGTCACCGGCAATGGGGCGTAACCCCGCGCCCGCCGCAGCACCAGTTCCCGCCCCAAGACGATGCGCACAAGTGAATCATCAACGTGGCGAATGATCGGCCGGTTGTGGACCAGAAACAAGTCCCCAATCGCGCCCAATCGCGTCAACGCTTCCCGCTCGTCCGTGCAGATCGGTTCGTCCGAAAGATTGCCGCTGGTCGCCACCACCGGCTCGCCGAGATCGGCCAGCAGCAAGTGGTGCAGCGGCGTGTACGGGAGCATCACCCCCAGCGTCGGATTCCCCGGCGCCACCGCGGTCGCGACCCCGCCCGCCGCGCGCCGGCGCAGCAGCACGATGGGCGCTTCCGGGGATTGAAGCGCCCGCGCCTCGAGCGGACTGACCTCGCAAATTTCGCAGGCCGCTGCCAGCGATGGCACCATCACCGCCAGCGGTTTTTCTTCGCGATGCTTCAAGGCGCGCAGCCGCCGCACCGCCGCGTCGTCCGCGGCGCGCACCATCAGATGAAACCCGCCCAAGCCTTTCAACGCCACGATGGCCGCCTCGCGGAGCGCCTTCACCACGCCGGCCAGCGCGGCGTCGCCTTGAGCCAGCACCCGCCCCGCGCGATCCCAGAGTTCCAGCCGCGGGCCGCAGACCGGGCACGCGTTGGGCTGGGCGTGGAAGCGGCGGTCGCGCGGGTCGTCGTACTCGGCCTGGCAGGCGGGGCACATGACGAACGCCTTCATCGACGTGTTGGGGCGATCGTACGGCAGCGCTTCGACGATGCTGAACCGCGGCCCGCAATGCGTGCAGTTCGTGAACGGGTAACGGTGCCGGCGGTTGGCCGGATCGAAGATTTCGCGCACGCACTCCGGGCAGGTGGCGATGTCCGGCAGCACCAAGGCCGTCTTTTCGCCCGCCGCGTCGCTCGGCCGGATTTGGAAATCCGGGTAACCGGCGGGGTCGAAGTGCGAGGCTTCGAGGCTTTGGATGAAACTCCGCGGCGGCCGCTCGCGTTCGAGGCGGAGCAGGAATTCGTCGCGGACGGCGCGCGGGCCTTCGACCTCGACGAAGACGCCTTGCGCGGAGTTGTTGACCCAGCCGCGCAGGCCGAGGCCGGTGGCCAGCCGGAACACGAACGGGCGGAATCCCACGCCCTGCACGGCGCCGCGGATCACCAGGCGTGTCCGCCCCGGCTCGCGCGCCGATCCGTCCACCACTTCACGGGTCATGCGCTGGCGGCCCGTCGTCGCGGTCCGGATTCAGTTGGGCGGGCCATAATACTCGACCAGTTCGGCGTGGGTCGTCTTGAGGCGGCTCAGCAACACTTGCGTCAAGCGGCGCGCCATCTCGTAACCGAAGGCTGGATTCTGGTCGGCCAGGCCGCGCAGTTGGGCGGTGTCCCACACCAGCGCCTCGACCGCCTGCTCGGCCCGCACGGTGAAATGCCAGCGGAACGGCGGGAACATCCACGACCAGCCGAGCGAATTGCCCGCCCGCACCGTCTGGTACCCTTCCGGGCCGCGTCCCGGGATCAGCCCTTCGATGCGCACCTCGCCGCTCAGCACAAGATAGAAACGGCTCGCCGTGTCGCCTTCGCTCGCGATCAATTCGCCGGGGGCGAATCGCGCCGGCTGCGCGGTGGCGGCCAGCATCTCCACGAACGCCGGGTCCATGCCTTTGAAAAACGCCTGTCCGGCGATGAGCTTGGTCAAATCTTCCATAAGCGCGCTGCGGCGGCCTGTCCGCCGGTTGGTACGATCCTCGGGCAATGGCGGCGCGAGGCATTACGGTCTTAAGGTGTCTCCTCACGCGTCGCCCGGCTCTCCAAGCGTTGGCTGGCTCTTTACCGAATTTGCC
>JAKCAB010000465.1 GCA_021839785.1 bacterium
AAATGATCCACGCCGGCGAAGACCCGCGCTTCATCGCCCGGCGCATGGTGATTTGCGCGGCGGAAGACGTGGGGCTTGCGGACCCGATGGCGTTGGTGCTCGCGCAAACGGCGACGGCGGCGGCGGAGTTCATTGGCTGGCCGGAGGCGCGGATCCCGCTGGCCGAAGCGGCGATCTACATCGCCACCGCAAACAAGAGCAACAGCAGCCTCGTGGCGATCGACGCCGCGTTGGCCGACGTTCGCAGCGGTCGCACCCTGGCCGTGCCGGAACATTTGCGGGACGCCCACTATCAGGGCGCGAAGCGGCTGGGGCACGGCGAAGGCTACGAATACGCGCACGATCACCCCGACCACTTTGTGGCCCAGGATTACCTCGGCGCGGCGCGGCGCTATTACGAGCCGACCGACCAAGGCGTGGAAAAAAAGATCAAGGAACGCGTCGAGAAATGGCGGCAATTGATGGACCAGGCGCGCGCGGCGGGTCCGTCCGCTGGTGTCGAGAAACCGTCCAAACCCAGACCTGACCAATGAGCGATCCCATCCGCGAGGCGAAGGCGCGGCTGCGGCGCCAGTTGAAGGCGCAATGGAAGGGTTGCGGGGCTGGGGCTCGTGAGTCGGCCTCGCGCGCGGTGCTGGACCGGTTGTTGAGCCGGCCCGAATGGCAGGCGGCGCGGACCGTGATGTGTTATGCGCCGTTGCCGGACGAACTGGACCTTTGGCCGCTGGCCGCGCAGGCGCTCGTCGAAGGCCGGCGGCTGGCGTTGCCGCGTTTTGACCCCGCGGCAGGGGCCTACGAGGCGGCACAGGTCGAGGATTTGGAGCGCGACGTGGCGGCGGGCGCGTTTGGCATCCGCGAACCCTTGGCGGCGCGGCCGCGAATCCCACTAAACCAACTGGACTTTGTGCTGGTGCCGGGACTAGGCTTTGCCTACAATGGTCGGCGGCTGGGGCGGGGCAAGGGCTATTATGATCGGCTGCTGACCTCGATCCGCGGGGCGGCTTGTGGGGTGGCGATGGATTGGCAGGTGCTGGAGTTCATCCCCGCCGCGCCGCATGACAAACACGTAGATTGCATCCTGACGCCGACGCGCTGGCTCGCTGTAGCGCGGCGGTTTGCTGACCAATGATTTCGAGGGCGAGTGTGGACTGGATTGTCGCCGGAGGCAGTCTGGGGGGCGGCATCCTGATCGGTTTCTGGCTGTGGCGCTTGCTGGACCTGCGTTCGCGCCGGGCTTTTGCTGCCCAGAAACGGGAATTGCTGGACCAAGCGCGGCGGGAGGCTGATGCGCTGGCGCGGGAAGCCCGCCTCACTGCCGAGGAGGAAAACCTTCGGCGTCGGCGGCAGTTCGAGGACGAGTTGAGCCGACGCCGTCAAGAATCGGAAACCGAAGAACATCGGCTGGCCCAGCGGGAAGCCATCCTCCAACTCCAGACCGAGAACCAGAGCGAGCGCGAGCGCAAGCTGGCCGAGGCCAGGGCGGTCGTCGAGAAGGCGCAGTCCGAGATCGAATCCCTCCGCTCCGAGGCCACGACGCTGTTGCAGCAACACCGCCACCAACTCGCCGGGGTCGCCCATCTCGATGAAGCCGAGGCCCGCGCCGCTTTGTTGCGCGAAATCGACCAGGAGATTCAGAAGGACGCCGCCGATCTGACGCGTCACGTGCTGGAGAGCGCCCGCGTCCGTGCCGAAGAGCAAGCACGTCGCAACATCGCCATCGCCATCCAGCGTTACGCGGGCGAACACGCCTTCGAGAGCACGAGCGCCACCGTTTCGCTAAACGGCCACGACATCAAAGGCCGCATCATCGGACGCGAAGGGCGGAACATTCGCGCGTTCGAGGCGGTCACCGGGGTCACCGTCCTGATCGACG
The DNA here is from genome assembly GCA_021839785.1 of bacterium. The sequence continues at coordinate 1,874 of JAKCAB010000465.1, forward strand.
ACACGCCGGGCACGGTCGTGCTTTCCGGGTTCGATCCGGTCCGCCGCGAAGTGGCGCGGCAGTCCATGGAACGCCTCATCGCCGACGGTCGCATCCACCCCGGTCGGATCGAAGAGGTGGTGAAAAAGGTCAACGAGGAGATCGAGGAAACGATCCTGCGCGCCGGCGAGGAAGCGGTGTTCAAAGTCGGCTTGCCGCCGATGCACCCGGAGATCGTGAAGCTGCTGGGCCGGCTTCGTTTCCGCCACAGTTTTTCGCAAAACATTCTCGACCACTCGATCGAGGTGGCCCACCTGGCCGGCTTGATGGCCGCCGAACTGGGCACGGATGTCAGCGTGGCACGCCGCGCCGGTCTGCTGCACGACATCGGCAAGGCGGTCAACCACGAGGTGGAAGGCTCACACGCGGCCATCGGCGCCGACCTGGTCCAACGCTACGGCGAGAGTCCCGAGGTGGTGCAGGCCGTGGCCTCCCACCACGACGAGCAGCCGCATGTGGGGCTTGCCGGCTTGCTGGTCAGCGCTGCCGACGCGATCAGCGCGTCGCGGCCGGGCGCGCGGTCGGAATCCATGACCACCTATCTCCAGCGGCTCGAAGACCTGGAACGCATCGGCACCGCCTTCGAGGGCGTGGAGAAATGTTACGCCGTGCAGGCCGGCCGCGAAGTCCGCGTGATCGTGAAACCCGAGGCGGTGGACGACCAGCGCGCGATGACCCTGGCCCGGGGCATTGCGCACAAGATCGAGGAAGACCTGCTTTACCCCGGCCAAATCCGCGTGACCGTGGTGCGCGAGACCCGCTGCGTGGAATTCGCCAAGTAGTGCGAACAGTGCCGCAGCTCGCCGCCAATCCGGTCAGGGCCGCGTTGCCGGGTCTGTCTTCAGAGCTTTCTCCGCGCTTTTCCGAAAGATGATCAAGTGCTGGCGCGGCAGCGTGCGCGCCGTTTCCACCCAAACCAGGGCTTGCTGCGCGGCCTCTTTGCGGACCTGGGCTTCGCTCATTTTGTGGAGCGGCTTGATCGGCACCCGTGGATCTTCGGCGCGGTATTCGACAAACGCGACTCGCCCGCCAGGTTTCAGCGCCGCCGTGAGCGCCCGCAGCATTTCGTACGGGTGATCGAACTCGTGGTAAACGTCCACCATCAGGATCAAGTCCGCCGCTGCCGCCGGCAACTTGGGGTCCGCGGTCCCGCCCAAGACGGGAACGACATTGTGCAAGCCCCGCGCGGTCATGTCGCGTTTGAGCAGGTCGAGCATTTCCGGCTGGATGTCCACGGCATAGACACGGCCGGTTTCGCCTACAACCCGGGCCAGGCGGCGGGTGAAATAGCCGGTGCCGGCGCCAATGTCCGCCGCCACGTCGCCCGGTTTGAGCTTGAGCGCGGCGACGACCCGATCCGGCGCTTCCTCGGCCGCGCGCTCCGGCCGTTCCAGCCAGTCCGCGCCTCGATGCCCCATGACGTGCGCAATCTCGCGGCCGAGATAGAACTTGCCGATGCCGTCCGAATCGTGCTCGGCGCGGGTTTCGTAGCGCGGTGGGGAGACCGGCGGCGGCGGCGGAGACTCGGAGCTGCCCGCGGTGGCCTGGCCAGCCAGCAGCAGCGCAACCGTGCCCAACCGGAGGCCGAAGAGTTTGAGTGTGCGCATGATGTTTGGGCGGGGCGGTCGCGGCTTCAACGTTTCGCGGTGGCCCGGATTCGCGGCCAAAGCGGTTTCAAGTCTTCGTCACTGAGGGCCATGCGGAGCAGGTGGCCGAGTTTCGGCGTTACCGCGAGGGCGCGTTGAAAGAGCGCCCAGGCTTGATCGAGACGATCCATTTGCGCGGCGTAGCAGGCCAGGTTGTAGGCGATGATCTGGCTCTTCGGGAACCGCTCGAGCGCAGGCTGCAAGACTTCCCAGGCCCGGGACACACCGCCGCCCGGCATTCGCCGCAAGGCATAGGCGCGGTGGATCCAGCCGAATGCGCAGTCGGGCGCCGCTTCGGTCAGGTGTTGCGCGGTTGCGGTCGCGGCGGCCCAATCCAGGCGTTCGGCGTGGATGCCCCATTCGAGTTGCAGAACTTCCAGATTCGCCCGGGACGCCGCGCTGAGCTGGTTGAGCTCGGCAAGCGCCGATGGCGCGTCGCCGAGCATCAGCCAGCCAGTGGCGGCTTCGTAATGCCGACGATCCGGGAACGGCAGTTGATTCACGGCGAGAGGGTAAGGCGGGGGAGCCAGCTCGGCAAACGGGGCCGCATGGCCGGCGCCGCAACCTCGCTGACATCGGAACCGTGGAAGGCGCGGGAGTCCTCGTGCCACACCGGCCGCCATTTCTGAGTCCGCCGGGCGCGGTCGCGCGGTCGCACCGCAGGATAAGCTTGACGGCGGGGCGGAGAATTTTGTGAACCTTGTTAATTAAATCACGCCATGCGCATGAACCGAACAAGATCTTTCTGCTCCGAGGTGACCGCAAAATCCAGTTCCAGGCGCCTCGGGAGGCGGCTCGGTTCCCGGCTCGCTCTGGGGCTGGGGCTGGCTGTCCTCGCGGCGACCGCTCTCGCCGAACCGGCTCAATTGACCGTCGATGTTGGCCACCCGGGACACGCGGTGCCGCCTTCGTTGTGGGGTCTCTTCTTCGAGGAGATCAACTGCGCCGGCGACGGCGGCCTCTACGCGGAACTGGTGCGTAACCGCTCCTTCGAGGACGCCGACAAACCCGAGCATTGGTCGCTGGTGACCACGACCGGTGGCCAAGGCGAGATCGGGCTGGACCAATCCCAGCCGCTGAGCCCCAAGAACCTCAAGTCGTTGAAGGTCACCGCGACCGCCACCGCCAAT
>JAKCAB010000056.1 GCA_021839785.1 bacterium
CTCGCGGTTTGCGTCGGCCTGCTGTCTCTGTTGGGAACGCTGGTTTTGGACAGCACCGCCGTGGCTCAAACCGTCCCGCGCCGCCTGAACTCGCACGTCGGTTGGTTGGCTCTCAGCCTCGCGCTCGCGGTCGCGCTGGCGCTGACGCCGTACTCGGCGCTGGTCGAATGGCGATTGCCGGAACGGCTGCGCTGGCGCGGATTCGCCCACCTGCGGCTGCCGTCGCTTTTGCTGGGTCTGGCAGTGCTTCAACTTGTGTTGGTGTTGATTCCCGGCTTGAGCGAAGTCCGCAACGGCGCGCGCCGCTGGCCGATCTGGGGCGGGCAACCCTCGGAGTTCGCGAAGCTCGCCTTGATCTTCGCGCTGGCGGATTACCTGGCCCGAAATCAAACGCGGCTGGCGGACCGGCATTACGGCTTCGTGCGACCCGCGGCGATGGTGGGCGTGGTCGCGGGCCTGATTTTTGCCGAGCCGGATTGGGGAGGCGCCACGGTGATCGCGGCGGTCGGCCTCGCCCTGATGAGCCTGGCTGGCACGCGCACTTTCTATCTGGTCTCCGCGGTGATCATCGCCAGCCTGCTGGGTGTGCATCTCTTGCTCAGCAACCCGCACCGGCTCGGGCGCGTGCTGAGTTTCATCGACCTGGAAGGACACCAACACGGCGCGGGCTTTCAACAATGGCGCTCGATGCTGGCGATCGCCAGCGGCGGGCCGGGGGGCCGTTTCATCGGGGACGGTCGCTTCAAAGCCGGTTACGTGCCGGCACAGGAAACCGACTTCGTCTTTTCCGTGCTAGGCGAAGAACTTGGATTTGCCGGCTGCCTGCTGGTGTTGGCGCTTTACGCGACGGTCGTCGTTTGCGGTTTGCGCGTGGCGATGCGGACGGCCGATCCCTTTGGCCGTTTGCTCGCCAGCGGTGTCACCACGTTGATTGGCTTGCAGGCGCTGATCAACGTGGCGGTGGCCACCGGCAGCCTGCCGAACAAAGGTCTGCCGCTGCCGTTCGTCAGCTACGGCGGCTCGAACCTGATGGCGCTGTTTGCTGGCGTCGGGCTGCTGGTCAGCGTCGCCCGGCACGGGCCATTCGAACCCGAGCCGGACCCGCTCCCCAAACGGCGCGCGGTCGGGAGGTTTTGGGGGTTGCGCGGTTCGGCCAACGCGGTGGCCATCCGGCACGCGTACCAACTGCCGCCCAAGCCCGCCCCCGGCGCGGCGGTGCCCCGCCGGGCGCGGGTCGGCACCCGTGCGCCCGGCTACCCGTGTGGGGGCGCCTGGCCGCAAGTTTCCAGCACGTGAACCGGCCGGCGCCCGGCGAAATCCCGAAAACAAATTACGGCGCTGGCGGGGGCGGAACGGAACTGGCGCCGGCCGGCGGTGGAGGCATTGAACCCGGCGCCGGCGCGACACCGGGAGCCGTCGGCGCGGTGGGCGGGGTGTGGATGATCGTCAGCGCTTGTTTGACGATCAGTTTTCCCATCTCGCCACCGACGTGGTTGAACGAGGAAAGCAGGTGCAGCGTGGCGGCGGCAGGTCCGGAGAACTCCCAGCGACAATCCTCGAAACGGCAGCCGTCGAGTTGGACCGACGAATAGCCGCAGTACACCAGGCGGCACTTCTTGAAGGTGCAACCCTGGAACAGATGGAAATCCATCAGCACCGGCTCGGAGTCGAAAGTGTAGTTCTTGATCTGCATAGCGCGCGGCGAAGCTACCCGCCGCGCAGCGCCCGGTGCAAGCGGCGAAGGCCGGCGGGCGCCCTGCCGGGCGCATCCCAGTTTTGGCGCGCGACCGTCTCGGTCGCAGCCACCCTGGAGTCTCGCCGGCGGAGAGGTCCACGGACTTCGGCTCTCCCAAAGCTCAGCCACATCGCGGTTCCAAGATTCGGCGGGTCGCCCGCGCTTACCCGTTATCCCTTGTGGAGCAATTTTTGTCGCAATTGCGACATTTTTTGCACCAAGTGGCGACTACGCTACCCGTTCCCCGCGGGGCAACGTTCCGGGTCAATCTGGCCGTTGGAAAGCGTTTGCGGCCTTGAGCCGCGACCAGAAACCGAACTGCGCCCGCCCGGCCTCAATCTCGTTCGGCGCAGCGCGGATTTTCAATCTGTGGCTCAAATTGCCTTCGGTGCACGCCTGCCAACGACCGCCGGTCAAATCTCACTTCAAGAACTGCGCGACGTTGTCCTTGGTGACCAATTGAAAGGGAATCAGGATTTGCTTCTCGTACGGTTGGTGCCGGACGATTTTGACCGCGGTCTCCAGCGCCGTGCCGGCCTGGCCTTTGGCATCTTGAAAGACCGTGGCGTCGAGGCGGCCATCCTTCACCGCCTGCAAGGCATCCGCGATGGCGTCCACGCTGGCGACCACCACCTTGTCCCTGAGCCTGGCTTGTTCGAGCGCGATGACGGCGCCCATGCCCATTTCGTCGTTTTGCGCGAACACCGCGTTGATCTGCGGACCGAAGGACTGAATCCAGTTTTCCATGAGCGCGATCGCCTTGGCGCGGTCCCACTCGGCGGTCTGGTCGGCTAGCAGTTTCAAGCCCGGATGTTTGGCCAGCACCTCGCGCGCGCCGCGGTCGCGCTTGAGCTGGGCGGCCTGGCCCATGAAACCGTGCATCATCACCACGTTCCCCTGCCCGTTCAAACGCTTGGCGAGGTAACCCATCGCCAGCTCGGCCGACTCTTCATCGCGCGACCCGACAAACGCCGTCGGCGCGGAGCGGGTCTCGGAATTGACGTTGACGATGGGGATGCCGGCCGCGAGCGCCTTGTCCACGGCGGGCGAACTGGCCTCGACCTCGCAAGGGTTGAGGACGATGGCGTCCACCTTCTGCGCGATGAAGTTCTCGACCTGCTGCACCTGGCGTTCGGCGCTGCGCTGGGCGTCGTTCACGATCAATTCCACGCCCAGCTCCTTCGCCTTCGCTTCCAGCGCCCGGTTCAGCATCACGATGAACTCGGAGGAAAGGTTCAATAGCGACACGCCCACGACGATGGGCTTCGCCGCCGCCGTTTCAGTTCCGGCTCGGGGTATTTCGCTCTTTCCGCAACCGGCGAGCAAGAGCGCGAGGCCAGCCGCCATTGCGGTGGCCACTACGCCAAGTAAATTTGGGATACGCATAAGTCGGCGGCAATGGTAGCTACCACGTTGCCCAACTCAACGCCGCAAGCGTGCCGCACAAAAAACCAGCGGCGAAGCGCACCTGTTCGGCGCTTTGGCGGCTCTACCCCGCGGCCGCTCCGCTCAGAAAAACGGGTTGTGCGCCCGCTCTTCCTCGACGGTCGTCAGCGGACCGTGGCCGGGGCAGATCAGCGTGGGCGCGGGCAGCGAGAGGATTTGCGTGCGGATGACTTCGCGGGCCGCGGCTGCGTCGCCGGGCACCTTGCCCATCGACCCCGCGAAAAGCGCGTCGCCCACCACCGCCACGTGCGGCGCGTCTTCGGGGAAGTTGCCGATCAGGTACGTCACCCCGTCCTCCGCGTGGCCGGGAGTCGCGCGGTGGGTGATGCGCAGGCTGCCCAGTTGCACGCATTCCTGTGGCCGGTTGCGCTGGTCCACCGGCGCGTCTTTGGCGCTGGAATGCAACCGCACCTTCGGGAACCGTTCGCGAACGGCGCCCAGCGCGGCCACATGGTCCACGTGCGAATGCGTGATGAACAGGTGGCGCAACTGGAGTCGGTGCTCCGCGATCGCGGCGAGCACCGGCGCCGCGTCGAACCCGGTGTCGAAGAGCGCGGCGTCCAACGTCACTTCGTCCCACACCAGGTAGGCGTTTACGCTCATCCCGCCGCTGTGGGTTACGATCTGCCGCAACTCGCGCCACTGGCTGGTGTCCACCGCCGCCGGCAACCAACCGCGGGCGATGGCTTCGAGTTTCTTGGGCGCCAGATGCAACAAGCCGCCGACCGCCGCGAAGTCAATTGGTCGGGCGGCCTGACCAGTCTGTTCGAGCGACACGAGTTCCGCTTCGCACAAGCCGGCGGCCCGCGCGACGGCTGGCGCGGAAACGCCCGCATGACGGCGCGCCTTGCCCAAAATGTCGCCCAGGTGGTCTTCCAAATTCACGGGCGACAGGGTAGCCGCCGGCCGCCCCGGCGCAAGCCGCGCCGCCGCGCCAAGTCCTCGCCGCGCGGACGCCGAAAGCCGGCGCTCCGCAGCGGCCACGGTCGAGGGCAACGGCGCCGTAGCGGCGGGGTTGAAGCCCCCCTTTTAAGCCGTTACGCTCCGCTGCCATGAGCAACGCCAACCCGCCGCTGGTCGCCGTGATAATGGGCAGCAAGTCCGATTGGGACGTGATGCGCGCCGCGCACGAAACGCTGGACCACTTCGGCATTGCCCACGAATGCCGCGTGCTCTCCGCCCACCGCACGCCGCAGGAAACCGCGGAGTTCGTCGGCGGCGCCGAGGCGCGCGGCGTCGAAGTCATCATCGCTGCCGCGGGCGGGGCCGCCCACCTGGCCGGCGTGGCCGCCGCGCACACCGTCTTGCCCGTGCTGGGCGTGCCGATGGAGAGCGCTTCGCTCAAAGGCCTCGACTCGCTGCTTTCGACCGTCCAGATGCCCGGCGGCATCCCGGTGGGCACGCTCGCGATCGGCAAACCGGGCGCGGTGAACGCCGCGTTGCTGGCGGTGGCCATTCTTGGCACCCAGCGCCCGGAACTCCGCGACCGTCTCCGCGCCTAC
>JAKCAB010000254.1 GCA_021839785.1 bacterium
GCCGCCCACAGCGGCTCGTGAAGACCAGGCGCTGTGCGAGCCAAGTCTGGCGGCGGACACGGCGAAATCCTAGTCTCGCGACGTCATGGCGGCGAAGTCGCGCAAACCGGCGTCGAAGGCCCGCGGTGCCGTTGCGCCGCGGCGTGCGAAGATTTGGCCGGCGGTGGTAGCCGCTGTCGCCCTGGGAACGTTGGCGACTTGGTGGTTGCAGCGCCCGCGCTCCGCGCCGCCGGACGCCACGGTTTCGGCTCCGACCAATGGCGTCGTCCTGGCCGTGGTTCCCGACCAGAAGGCGATTTACGCGCAGTACGCCGGTTCGGCGAGTTGCCGTGAATGCCATGAGGAAGCCTTCGCCTTGTGGGAAAAATCCAACCACGGCCTGGCCGAGCGCCCGCTCGACCCGGAACTCGACCGGCCGGCCTTCGATCCGCCGCGCACTTTCCAGCATGGCACGCAGACGACCTCGGTGCGAATCCGCGACGGCCGGTACGAAGTTGAGGCCGCGGGTTTGAGCCGCAAACCCGAGGTCTTCCGCGTCGAGCGCGTCATCGGCAACGATCCGTTGCGCCAGTTCCTCGTGCCCTTCCCCGGCGGCCGGCTGCAAACGCTCGAAGCCAGCTACGATCCGCATCGCGACGAGTGGTTCAATGTGTACGGCGAAGAGGACCGGCAGCCGGGGGAGTGGGGTCACTGGACCGGGCGCGGCATGAACTGGAACAACATGTGCGCCGGCTGCCACAACGTGCGGGTCCGCAAAAACTACGACGCAGCCGCGGATTCGTACCATACGGCGATGATCGAGCACGGCGTCGGCTGCGAATCGTGCCACAGCCCGCTCAAACCGCACGGCGAGTGGCGCAAGCTGTATCCGGACAAAACCCTGAAAGACGCGACCCTGCCCGTGCTTTCCACGAACCAGGTGGTCGCCACTTGCGCCGGCTGCCACGCCCGGCGCACGGATCTGACCGGCGATTTTGCGGTGGGCGATTCGTTTTTCGACCATTACTCGCTGGTGATCGTGGACCATTCGGACACGTACTATCCGGACGGCCAGGTGCGCGACGAAGACTACGAGTACGCTGCGTTTCTCGGCAGCCGGATGGGCAACGCGGGCGTGAGCTGTCTGGATTGTCACGACCCGCATTCGATGAAAACGCGCCTGCCGGGGAACTGGCTCTGCCTGCGTTGCCACAACGGGAGCTACGCGAACGCGCCCGTGATCGAACCGGTGAGCCACGCCCACCACAAGGTGTTCGGGTACGACACAAACGGCGTGCCCGTGGAGGTGGATTTGATGGCGTACAACCCGCGCAAGATCGCGGAAACCGGCGGCGAGTGCGTGGCCTGTCACATGCCGATCACGAATTACATGCAGCGCCATCCCCGCCACGATCACGGTTACACGATTCCCGATCCGTTGCTGACCCAACAGCTCGGCATCCCGAATGCCTGCAATCGCTGCCACGCCGACAAGTCGGTGGATTGGGCGCTCGAGGCGACCGAGAAATGGTACGGCGCGAAGATGGAGCGGCCTTCGCGCCAGCGGGCACAGACCATCGCCGGCGCGCGTCGGGGCGATCCGGCGGCCCGCGGTCCGTTGCTGGCTTGGCTGAACACCGAGACCAACACGTACTGGCGGGCGGTGGCCGCGGGGATGCTGGAGTCTTGGGTGGGGGACTCCGCAGTTGCCCAGACGCTCCGGCAGCATTTGGACGACGCGGAGCCGCTGGTTCGCGAACGGGCCGTTCGCGCGCTCGAACCGTTGGTGGCTGCGGATCGCGGCGTCGCGGCCGCGCTGGTGGCCCGGCTGGACGACCCGAGCCGTTGTGTGCGCGTCGCGGCGGCGTGGGCCTTGCGCGATCGCGTGGACCTGGCGTCGCGGGCCGGGCGGGAGTTGTTGCACATGCTCGACGGCAATGCCGACCAACCCGGTGGTCAGATGCAGAAAGGCGCTTTCGAAATGGCGCGGCAGAACCTGCCGGCCGCGTTGGCCTGTTACCAAAAGGCGTTGGCCTGGGATCCGAACTCGGCGCCGATCCGCCACGATTTGGCGGTCGCGCTCAGCCTGGCGGGTCGGTCGCGCGAGGCCTTGGAGCAACTGCAGGCGGCCTGCCGGCTGGCGCCGAACGAGGCGGAGTACCAGTACAAGTTGGGGCTGGCATGGAGTGAATTGGGCAACCTCGACGAGACCGTCGCCGCACTCGAAAAGGCGGTTCAGCTCGATCCGCGGCACGCCCGCGCCTGGTACAATCTGGGCCTCGCACGGAATTCGCTCGGTAATTCAGCCGGGGCGCTCGAAGCACTGCTGCGTGGCGAATCGGCAGCCCCGGACGACGCGCGGATTCCTTACGCCCGCGCCACCATTCTGGCCCAGCAAGGCCGCTCCGACGAGGCGCGCACCGCGGCCCGGCGTGCGCTGGAGATCCGGCGCGATTTCGCCCCGGCGAGGGAGTTGCTGGAGCGGCTGCGGTGAGCCGGTGCGCGTGGTCGGCGTTCGCACCAGCCAGGGCGCTCAACGTGATTCTTCAACGAGCGGACGCTTTTGCTGGGCGACCCAAAAGACTGCCAAGGCAGACCAGCAACAGGAACCCGAACAGGATGGCGTGGTTCCGTAGCGGAAAGTCCTCACGGGCATGGACGCGGCAACCCGCCAAAGGCACAACCAGAAAGAGCCGCAATCCCGCCGCTGAAGACACTCCGCCTCGAAGCGCCATCGCGCCGACTCCCGTGGCGAGCGCCAGGAGCACGAGACCGTAACCGATCCAACCGAAGGTTAGTCGCGTTTCCAACCAGTCATTGTGAACGTGGAGGTCCACCAACACCTTGATCCGGCGCGGGTCGATGGACCAAAGGCTGCCGAACGTGCCCGGCCCGCTGCCGAGCAAGGGCGGCGCGGTTCCCAGGATCTCCGTCGCCAGCCGGTGAATGCTTCGCCGATCGGCGGTGGAGATCGCCCACCAGCGTTCGAAGTCGAAGCGGCTGGGGTCAACTTCGAAGACCGGGCGGAGTTGCGGCTGGGCGTGAGACAGAACTCTTCCACGTGTTGAAATCGCTTGAAGTTTCCGAGGGATGTACCTGGCGTCATAGGTACAGCTAGGAAGACCCCGCCCCCCGCTGATCTGCTCGCCCAGATCGCCCAAATTCAACTCCGGGAGCGCGGCAAGCTCTGCCCCTACAACTTCAAGGACCGTTCGGCCCGCCGCGGCCCGTATTTCAAGCTGCAACGCTGGGAGCCGGGCAAGAACCTCACCTGCCCGGTCCGCTCCGAGCAGGTTCCGGTCCTGGAGGAAGCGCGGGCCGGCTACGCCAAGTTCCAGCAGTTGGTCGAGCAATACGCCCAGATCCGCATCGCCCCAACCCGTCAGCCCTTGGCCGGGGTGGGCCTGAAAAAAAAGCCGGCGCCGCGCCCCAACTCGTCCTGGCGCCGGAACAGGAGAGCGAAGCGTTGATGGCGCGCTTTGAGGCGCAAGGGGCGTGAAACCTCTCAGGTTCAGGGCCGCTTGGGCTGCTTCCCGTTGGCCCGGGACTACTATTGCCCCGCGGGCAAACAGCAGGGCCACTATCCGGCCGATGCGGCTTGGGGTGGGGCCGTGGGTTGCCCGCCGGCGTTGGCCCGGATTCTGTGTCTGGAAGGCGCCGATGAAGCCCGCTACCAGCCAGCCGAGTGGCCCCTGGCCGAGACCGGCGGCCTAGCCGTCTCGGCGCGACAGATGCAGCGCGTCGTGCAGCGGGTCGGCCAGGCTGCCCAGGCCTGGCAGGAGCGGGAGATTCAACCCGAACCAGGCGCCCGGTCCGACGCGTCGGGGTTCGACGTCCGCGCCGACGGCACCGGCATTCCGATACGGCCGGAGGGAACTGGCCGGACGCCCGGGCCAGCAGGCCGAGGGCAAAGCCAAGCCCCGGCAGGGGTATCTGGGATGCGGGTTCACGCAACACCGGCTCGCTGACGAGGGCCAACCGGTGCGCGACTGGGAGTCCCCCCCGGCGGCGCCAGCCTGGATTCGATCGACCAGTTCGGTCCGTTGTTGCGGCGCGAGGCGCGCCGCCGGGGGAGGGGGAGGGCCCTGAACGTGCTGCTGCTGCTGATCGACGGGGCCGAAGGCTGGGCCCGCCTGGGCCCGCTCTGTTTCAAGGACGCCGTGCAAATCGTGGACTTTTTTCACGCCCTGGAGCCCGCCGGCGAAGTCCTGGGGGCCCTGCTGGGGAGCAAAGACCATCCCGAGTACGCGGCCCGCTTACACCGCTGGGCCGAGCGTTTGCTCGCCGACGAGGGCGAAAAGCTCCTCGCCGAGACGCGCCAGGAGGCGACCGCGGCGGGCGGTGCGCAAGCGGTGCAGAAGACGCTGGGGTACTTCGCGGGTAATGTCGCCCGGATGCCATACGGCACCTTCCGCAGGCAGGGTTTCTTCATTGGCTCCGGCGTGATTGAGGCCGGCTGCAAAAACGGTGCTCGGCACCCGCGGCAAGCCGGCGGGCATGTTCCGGGGCGTTCTTGGAGCCGAGAACATTCTGGCCTTCCGGGGCATCCACGCCAGTCGCCGTCGCGAGAGCTTCTGGAAATACAGGCTCAACCAGCACGCCGCCCGCAATGACCCTCTCCCGCGGGCAGCTTGAACGAAGAATTCTGTCTCACACCCTGCTGTGCCGAACCAAGCTGGTTGGCGGGCC
>JAKCAB010000159.1 GCA_021839785.1 bacterium
CCGCAAACATTCAATCGCCGCGCCAACATTCGCACGCGCTCCAGCGCATCAGACGCAACCCCAGCGCCCCGCTTCGCGTTTAACGCCGGACACTAATTACAAACTTGTGGCAACAGCGATCTCTGCCCAAACGTACTTCGCGGTGCAAAGCTACCCGATGATTCTGTCCTACTTCGCGTTAGATGATGTGAGCGTGAATCCGCCATCTTCCCCCGGCTTGGTCTCGAATCTGGGTGGCTCGCAACGTCCCGACACGGCGCTCGTGGATCTGTTCTACGACTTGAGCGGCGCGGGTTCGACCTACTTCGTCGCGGTCGCCGTCTCCTCCGATGGCGGCACCACCTTCACCGTCCCCGCCACCCACTTCACCGGCGACGGCGTGACAAACCCAACTGCGCCGGGCACGGGCAAACACCTTGTCTGGGATGCGGGCGCGGACCTTGGTCCGGGGCTGTTCCAGAGCGTGGTGTTGCGTGTTTCTTCAGAGGGCTCATCGGCAACGTCCGGCGTATTCTCTGTCGATCTCCGGCGGCCGTGGATCGTGAGCCAGCCCGCGAGCGGGCAAACACCCCAAGCTGGCAGCGGCGTCGCGTTCACCGTTTCGGCCGCGGGCACGCCGCCATTGAGCTATCAATGGCGGAAGAACGGCGTGGCCATTCCCGGCGCCACCGCCGCCACCTTGACCCTGAACGCCGTTACCGCGGCGGATTCGGCAGATTACACCGTCCAAGTGCGCAACGCCTACGGCCAGGCCGAGAGCCAGCCCGCCAGTCTGGCAGTGGTGGACGATGGTGCCCAAGGGGCCGAGCCGCAACAAGAGACGGGAGGTGACCCTATTCCCCAAGAGCCAGCAAAGCAGAATCTCGTGATCGTCACCCACGGCTTCGAAGTCGTAGGGCAAAAGGCGGATTGGATTGACGACTTGGCGGCCGCCATCAGAACCAGGCTGGCGTCACTCGGTAAAACGGACTGGCAAGTCGAGCCGCTCCATTGGGAAGACCGCGCCTGGGGTGTCCCCGCCCTTGCGCTTCTCCGCGGAGGCAATTTCGGCGCGTTGCGTGGCAAGGCGTTCGCCGAGCAGCAGTGGCAGCAGGTCCACCTGATCGGGCACAGCGCAGGTTCAAAGGTGATCGAGGTGATCGCCCAAGAGCTAAGAAAAGCGAAAGTGCCGCCTACGACAATCCATGAGACGTTTTTGGATCCTTTTGTCGGTGAGGAGGGAAGCTACCGTCATATCTACGGCGCGAACGCGAATTGGGCGGACAGTTACTTCTCGGACGATTGGACTTGGCTCGCGACGGGCGGCTGGCTGGAGTACGCCTACAACGTGGACGTCACCTGGCTGGATCCGGACCACTGGACGGTCTCGAAACTTTGCCCGTTCAACCTGTGTGGCCAGGTGGCTTTCTCCCCCGGCGTAACTGGCGGCCATGCCTGGCCGTACGAGTTCTACACCCAAACCGTCACGGGCGAGTTCACGTGCGCGCCGGACGTGGGTTTCGCCTTGAGCCAGGAGGCCGGCGGCTGGGACAAACATGCGGCGCTTGGTGCGGACAACGATCCGGTACCTCTCTGCCCGGACCCGGATGCTTCCTCGCCTCCCGGCACGCCGAAGCCGGATCGCGTCTGGAAACCGATCCCGATTCAGGATGCCCCTCGTGGCGCTCGCGGCAGTTGGGAGATCAATGGAAACAGTGCATTCGCCCTGGGCGCCGGGACGGGCCACGGTTTGGCCAAAGCCAGCACCGGCACACGCGGCGTGGCGCCAATGGATGGGCCCAGCGGGGACGCGACCGCATCGTGGCTGGCCGTGGCGGTGACCATCACCAACCCGGTCAACTACGTGCAGTTCGATGCCGCGTTCGGCAGCCCGGCTGGCTCGGAAGGGTTGCTGACGGTGTATTGGAACACCAACCAGATCGGCTTGGCCGACGAGCGCGTGGCCGATCCCGGCCTGCAAAACTACCGCTTCGCGCTGCCGGCCGCGGTGACCAACGGCCTCTACACGCTGAGCTTCCGGCTGGACGCGTTCCACGCGACGAGTTCGAGCATCACGGTCACCAACGTCACCACCGGCTTCTATGGTTTGCTGGAGGCGCCGGTCCTGAGCCTGGTCAGCGGGGAGACCAACAGCGCACCCGTGCTCCAGGTGACCGCGCCCGCCGGGTACGATTGCGTGGTGCTCAACTCCACGAACCTCGTGGACTGGGCGCCGGCCGCGGTGCTCGTGAACACGAATGGCACGGCGTATTACCCGCTGCCAAAAGAGTCGGCGGCCAGCGCGCAATTCTACCGGGCGGTGATTCCGTAGCTGGTGTGGCCGTTGGTTTGGGGAGCGCGTGCCTCTGGCGCGCTGTCCTCGGCGTCCCGCCGAGGATTCTGCATCCGGCCGAAATCGCCCGGCTCAGGGATGGCAGCACGGCCGGGTTCTGCATTTGTCTTCGCAGACCCGTCGGCGAGACGCCGACGGGAGCGACCGGGACGGTCGCGCTCCCCAGTTTTCGGACACGCGCTCTCACGAACGGTCACTTTTTGAAGTCAGGCCTCGACGGAGCCTCGCCCCACCACGGAACGGCCCCGGAGTCGCGGAGCCACAGAGGTTCAATTAGGAACTCAGGAAATCAGGAACCGCGATCTGGGGTTTCCGGCTTTCCTGCGTTCCTCATTCAAACTCCGAGCCTCGGTGCCGCCCTGGCTGGGATGCCAGGCTGCGCTGGATTTCAATCTGTGGATTCCAGATGGCAGACTCCGCTGCGCAACCACCGATTTGAAATCGAGACACCGCCCTTGCCGGTGCTGGCTTGCAACTGCACCGGTAATTTGCTTCGCTCGGGAACCATGCAACCCGGCGTCAGTGGCTCACGGCGGAAAAGCCCCGCCCGTTTCTTTCGGTCACGGTGTCTCGGTCTCGCCTTCGTTCTCGCCTGGGCGGCTTTGCCGGGGTCTCGCGGCGGCGAAGTAGCGATGGAACGAATCGCTTACGGCGGCTGGCCGAATTGCGTCCGGCTCAGCAACGGGCAGGTCGAGCTGGTGGCCACCACCGATGTCGGGCCGCGCGTCCTCCGCTTCGCCGTTCCGGGCGGCCCAAGCCTGTTCAAGGAATGGCCGGATCAGCTTGGCAAAACCGGCGGCGCTGGCTGGCGCATCTACGGTGGGCACCGGCTCTGGCACGGGCCGGAATCGCGATCGCGCACTTACCAGCCGGACAACGCACCGGTGAAGTCGGATTGGGACGGTCAGCGGCTGAAACTCACCCAGCCGGTCGAGCCGCTCACCGGCATCCAAAAGGAAATCGTAATCACGCTCGCCCCGGACACCGCCAGCGCCACGCTGGTTCATCGACTGATCAACCGTGGCGCGGAAGCCGTCGAGGCCGTGCCGTGGGCGGTGACGGTCTGCCAGGGACCGGGCCGGGCGATCGTGCCGCAAGAGCCTTACGTGGCGCACGGCGAGCGGCTTCTCCCGGTCCGGACCGTGACGTTGTGGGCCTACACAGACATGCAGGACCCGCGTTACACTTGGGGCACCAAGTACGTCCAGGTGCGCAGCGATCCGGCGATCGCGAAGTCCCAGAAAGTCGGCTTCATGAACACGGTTGGCTGGGCGGCGTTCGCGCGCGACGGCACGGTGTTGGTGAAGCGATTCGCCTTCGATCCCGCCGCGGCGCACGCGGACTTGGGTAGCAACGTGGAAGTTTACACAAGCGGCGACATGTTGGAATTGGAGACGCTGGGGCGTTGGGGGAAGATTGCGCCCGGCGCAAGCGTCGAGCATGTCGAGCGCTGGTACCTGTTCCGCGCCGCAGTCGGCGACAATGACGCGGCCCTCGACGAGGCGCTGGCGCCGCTGGTACGGCAAACTCAACCCGTCACGCCATGAACGAAGCCACAGCCAACGCGGTTCCGCCCGCCCCGAGTTCCGAACCGCCGCCGCCCACGTCCATCTGGGCGCGGATGTTCAACGTCCTCGCCGCGCCGGGCGAGGTTTTCGACGAGGTCAAGGCCAGCCCGCCCCGGACGGCCAACTGGCTGGTGCCGGCGTTCTTCATCGTGGTGATCGGCTGGATCAGCACCTGGTTGATTCTCTCCCAACCCGTCCTCAACCAACAGATGGCCGACATGCAGGAGAAACAGCTCCAGAAAATGGTCGAGCAAGGCAAGATGAAAGCGGAGCAGGTGGAGGCGGCACGCGCGGGGATGGAGAAATTCGGCCCGATCATGAAAATTGCGGGAGGCATCGCAGGGCCGGTGATCGGGGCGTTCGCCTCGCCCTTTTGGGGAGCGCTGCTGATCTGGCTGGTGGGGGCCAAGGTCCTGAAGGGCTCCTTCGAGTACATGAAGGCCGTGGAAGTCGCCGGCCTTTCAAACGTGGTGAGCGCGCTTGGGGCCGTGGTGAAGACGCTGCTCATTCTGGCCATGGGCAGCATTTTCGCGGGCGCCAGCCCCGCGCTGTTCATCAAGGAGTTCGACCAGACGAACACCCTGCACGGGGTGCTGGCCGCCCTGGACCTGTTCGCGCTGTGGATCTGCTGCGTGCGCGGCATCGGCATGGCCCGGCTCAGCGGCGCGCGCCTCGGTGTGTGCCTCGCCTGGATGATCGGCTTGTGGGCGGCCTTCACCGCGTTTCTACTCGGTCTGGGCGCCGCGGCAAAAATGATCTTCGGCGG
>JAKCAB010000193.1 GCA_021839785.1 bacterium
GAGACCTTCCCGGGCACCCAAGGCGCGGGTGGTGATCAGCCAGTTTTTCCAGGCGGCGGTTTCCGGGCATTTGTTCGCGCGGCTGAAGGCATAGTCGCGCAGGCTCGCGAACGGCGTGCCCAGCCGTCGGCTTTCAAGCCAGAGCAACAATTCGCCGGCCAGCCTGACCAACTCTCGATGCTCCCTGGCCAAAACCTCACGGTTGGCGGTTGCGCGCACCGGGTGAAGCTTGAATTCGACACCGGTGTCGTGATGGCGGCACAACTCGGAAAAATTGATTGGGAGGTCTGCGACTTTGAGTTCGTGCAGCCGGCGGTTCCGCTCGCGGCAACTCCAGTGATATTCGCCGCGGGCGGTCAGCACGATGTCGCCAAAAGCGAGTTGCGCCTTCGCGAGGTTTCGTCCCACGAAATCCGCGTCGTCGGCCGAAAACGTCGGGCGACGCAGCCGTTCGGCGGCGAACAGCAGCCCGGTGGCGCGGTTCATCCAAAGTCGCGTGGCTTCGTGCAGCGGAATCCGGCTGGCGTCCCGGTGGCGCTCGCAGCCCGCGAGCAAGGAAGGCTCGCCGATGAGCCAGCGGTGGCCCATGACGAGATCGTAGTAAAACATCGTCGGCGCGCTGCGACGCAGCGCATCCAGCGTCAACAGCTTGAACTCGACCTCGACGCCCGCCAGCGCGGAGAGCGGTTCGTGGAGTTGCTGCAAGGCGCGGCGCGATCTCCTCCGAGCGAAGCCCAGCCGGTCTTGGACGAGGACGTAAAACTCCAGGTCGTTGTAAGGTTGGTCGCCGTGCGTGGTGCGGAGCACTCCGCCTTCGCCGCGGCCATAGCCACCGCCGAGCATCACGCCCTTCAAGGTGCTGGACGGGATGGCGGCGCGCAGTTCGTCGCGAATCCGGCGGCAAACGCGCGACAGGTGGCGTTCGAGGGCCTCGCTGCCGTCCACGGTGAAACGTCGCGGTTGCAATTCGGACTTGCCTTTGCGCATTGCATTCGCAACGCAATTGTGGCGGGAAGCGAGCAAGGCCAGCGGTTTGGCCAGAGGTTGCAGGCCGAAAACCGCTTTGTTTTCAGACGGATGCGTCGTTGTCGCGTGCATTGCGCCTCGCTGTAATGCTGGTTGCGTGCCAAGCTCTGCAGCGCGTTTGCAACGGCGCGATGTTAATCCCTAAAACGTGCCGCAACGATTACACCCGGCTCCCGACTTCGCCAAAACCTTGGGCGCTTAGGCTGGTGCCGGGGTGGTCACGCCTCTGGCCGCTCGCACCGTCTCCGTCAGGTAGCGCTCGATTTGGTCCACGATCACCGGCTCGCGGAACTTGGCACGCACCTCGGCGTGGCCGGCGGCCGCGAGGCGCGCGCGGAGGTCGTGGTTGGACGCAAGCTTCAAAACGCGCGCGGCAAGCTGATCCGCATTCCCGGCCGCGTAGGTCAGCGCATTTTCGCCGTCCCGCAGCAGTTCCTTGCTTCCGCCGGTGGTTGTGCCGATGACGGGCAACCCGCTGGCCATCGCTTCCAGTGGCGTCAGGGCGAAAGGTTCCTCCCATTCCGACGTAAACAGCAGGGCGTCGTGCGCGCGATAGACCGCAGACATCTCGCCAGCGCGGGCGTGGTGAAAGAACGCCGGTAGTTGATGCGCCGCTACGAAGGCTTTGAGCTGAGCGGTGTAGTCGGCATCGCCCTGGCCGTAAACGTGGAGTTCGCCGGCGAACTT
The DNA here is from genome assembly GCA_021839785.1 of bacterium. The sequence goes on from JAKCAB010000193.1 coordinate 1,714, forward strand.
CCCTTGCAAGGCCGCCATCGCGCGCAAGGCCGTCATCACGCCCTTGTCCTCGGCCAGGCGGCCGACGTAGAGCAGCTTGTGCAACGGGCGGGACGCCGGCACGGGTTCGCCCTGAAAACGCTCTGTGTCCACGGCGCAGTAAATGACTTCGCCATGCTGGACCGGGTAGCCCTTCGCGGCGGTCAGGTCACGGAGGGCGCGGCTGCAAAAATAAATCCGCGGAAAGCGGATGGCGTTCACCGGATCCGTCGGCGCGCTTTCCGACCAGCGCCGGCGCTTGCCGGTCAGCGTCCAAAGCGTCCGCAAGAGCCTCGCAGCCGACGAAGGCTGCGGGCGATTCCACCAATCCAGCCAGACATCCGCGGCCAGACTGCGCGCGATCCAGTGGTCGGAGACGTCATACACCACCGGCACGCCGAGGCGTTCCAGCGTCAGACAAAGCGATTTCGAGAGACCGCCCAAGTTCCAGACATGGACCACGTCCGGCTCGAACCTCGCGACGGCTTCGCGCAGGACGCGATGGTTGTGAAATTCGAGCGCGCGCAGCTTGCGGATGCCCAGCCAAGGATGGCCGAAGAAGCCGTGGATGCGCAGCGCCCGCGAAACTCCGTCGGCGTCGGCGCTGCCCGGCTCGACGCCGTGGTCGGAAGTCAGCACGTGCATGGTGTGGCCGCGCGCGCGGAGGGTCTTCACCGTGGCTTCACAGCGCAATTCGTAGCCGCCGACGTAGTACGGCGGGTAAAGGTTGGACAGGACGAGGATTCTCACGCCGCGTCTCCGTGAGCTTCGCGCCAGCCCTGGCGGAATCCGGCCAGCTTGCCCGTGCGTTGTCGCCAACGGATGCGGGCGGCGTGCGGCAGTTCGCCCAACCGCCGGTTGCTCGCGCAGAACTTCACGTCATGGCGCAGGTCGCTGAGCCAGCCCAGCGCGACGGTTTCGAGCCAGTTGAATTTACGGGGTGACCCACGCCAGGCCTTGCCGATGGCGCGCGCGTCCCCGAAGCTGCGCTTGCGCGCCTGCTCCGGGGTGTAATTGTGGGAGTGCATCACCACGGACTCCGGCACGTAGGCCACCCCGTATCTCTCCCCTTTACACCAACGGGTGTATTCGTCGTCCTCGGCGTATTGAAGATCTTCGCGAAAACCCCGCCTGGCCCAGACCTCCCGGCGCAGGCCGCTGCTGACCATGCTGAAAAAATGGTCCCACCGCGCCGACTCACGTTGCGGCCCGAAGCATCGCGCGTAATCGCAGGCGAACACCGCCTGGCAGTCCGGCCGCGGAATTTGCCGTCCGAAACAGGCCGCGACGCGCGGATCGTCCAGCGCCGCCACCAACGGTTGCAGCCAGTTCGCGCCTTGCGGCGTGGCGTCGGCGTTCAGGAAGACGCAGCGCTCCGCGCGGGCGAGGCGCATTCCGTGATTCATCACCCGGCTCGGATTGTATTCCTGGGGCGTAATCTGGACGAAGTGCGCGGGGCGCGCGGCGCGGAGGAGTTCCTGCGAGCCGTCGGTAGAGCCGGAGTCGATGACGATGAGTTCCCAGCGGGTGAAGGCTTGGGCGCGCAAGGCGGGCAGCGTGTCGCGCAACGCCCAGGCCTCGTTGAACGAACGCAGGATGATGCTGGCCCAAGGACCGTTCATGCGTTTTGCCTTCGGAGCCGGGGCAGTTTGCTGTTGAATTTCAAACTCAGGTTGTGCCGCTCAGCCGGGGTGAGCGCCGCGTTCCAGGCCCCAGCCAGCGCGATCGCGCCTGCGAGTGAAGCTTCCAGGAACATTGCCCCGATGACCGAACCGCCGGGAGCGAGCACGACGAATTTCAACGCTACCAGCAGCGCCAGCATCGGCGCGCAGGCCAGCCACGACGGCAGCACGGCGCGACGGAAAAGCTGCCCGCCGCCCAACCCGGCTTCCCGCGCCATCCACGGCCACAAATGCACCCAACCGAAATAGAGCGTCGGCACCAGCGAACCGATCGCGACGGCGGCGACGTTGTGCAACGCGAGGACCAGCGCGAGGCTGAGCGCGAGGTTCGCCAGCGCCTCGCCCACGCCCAGCCACATCAACCGCCGCTCGTGGCCGCACATCATGAAAATTCGCTTCGAGACGCTGTGGGTGAGAATGGTGGTGTAGAACCACGCCAGCAGGACTTGGCCTACCAGGACCGTTTCGCGCGGGACGACGCGGTCGCCGGTCAGCAATTGCAGCAATTCATCGAGGTAGAAAGCGCAGAGCAGGTAGAGCGGCGTGGCAATGAGCACGCTCCAACGCTGGCTGTTTACGAGCAGATCGCGCAAGGCGGCGCGGTCGCCGGTCGCGTGCAGGTGCGCGGCCGCCGGTGAGAGCGTGTCCTGTATCTGCCGGGTGAACTGGCTGAACACCTCGGCCACCTTGGCGCCCGCCTGATACAACGTCACGGCACTGACCGAAAGCGTTGCCCCCAGCACAAGCTGGTCGGTCTTGCCCAGCACGATGTTAGTGGCCGTGCTGAGGTAGGCGAACACCGAGAACTGCATCGTTTCGCGCATCAAACCCGGCGAGAACAGGCGCGGGCTCAGGCGCACGGCCGGCATCCGGCGCAACGCCAGCCAGGCCGCGAGGAAGTCGGGGGCGAGCGCGAAGAACAGCGCGATCACCATGACGGCCAGGAAACTCCACCGGCACCACACGGCGACGGCGATGAAGCCCAGTCGCAGCGCCAACGCGGCGGAAATGAGATTGTTTGCCAGCCGGATGCGTTGCTGGCCGCGGAGGATTTCCGGGAAAATGCCCATCGGAAACGCGAGTCCGATGCCGACAAAAAACACCACGAGAACGCGTCGGAATTCCTCAGTGTTCGCAGGCGAAACTCCGAACCACCCGATGATATGCGCCGAGCCGCCGAGCACGGCGAGGGCAAGGAACGCGGCCACGCCGGCATAGAACACGAGGATCGTGCTCAGCACGCGTCTGAGCT
>JAKCAB010000548.1 GCA_021839785.1 bacterium
CGCCGCCACCCGTTCTGCGCTTGAATGCGCCAAAGCTTCAAAGCTCGCTCGTATGTCTCCGCGTCGGGCGAGAGCACCAACAACGGCAAGTCACCGCGAAAAACTTTGGTCGCCAGACGCACGCGTCGCTCCGCCAAGATTTTTGAAAAGACGATGCGCTCGATTGGCGCGCCGTATGGGTTGCCAAGACCGGGAAGCCCTGAATTGAAGTGAAAAGCAGCTTTCACGTTGGTTTGAGTTTACGCTTTCGCGTAAAGCTCCGCACCCTTTTCTTGAAACTCGCGGCTCTTTTCTTCCATTCCCTTTTGCAGTGCTTCTTGTTCGGAGACGCCTTGCTCGGCTGCGTATTTCCGCACGTCTTCCGTTATCTTCATGCTGCAAAAGTGTGGCCCACACATCGAACAGAAGTGAGCTGTCTTCGCTCCTTCTTGGGGCAACGTCTCATCGTGAAATTCTCTGGCCGTTACCGGGTCGAGGGACAGGTTGAACTGGTCTTCCCATCGGAACTCGAATCGGGCTTTGGAAAGGGCATTGTCGCGATATTGCGCGCCGGGATGGCCTTTCGCTAAGTCCGCAGCATGAGCCGCAATTTTGTAAGCAATCACTCCGTCCTTCACATCTTTTTTGTTGGGCAATCCCAAATGTTCTTTCGGGGTCACGTAACACAACATGGCGCAGCCATACCAACCGATCATCGCCGCGCCGATGCCGCTGGTGATATGGTCGTAGCCGGGCGCGATGTCGGTGGTGAGCGGGCCGAGCGTGTAGAACGGCGCTTCGCTGCACCATTCGAGTTGCTTGGCCATGTTTTCCTCGATCATGTGCATGGGCACGTGGCCCGGGCCTTCGTTCATGACTTGCACGCCTTTGGCCCACGCGCGCTTGGTGAGTTCGCCCTGCACTTCGAGTTCGCCGAATTGCGCCCGGTCGTTGGCGTCGGCAATCGAGCCGGGGCGCAGCCCGTCGCCGATGCTGAACGAAACGTCATACGCGGCCATGATGTCGCAGATGTCGTCCCAGTGCGTGTAGAGGAAATTTTCCTGGTGATGCGCGAGACACCATTTGGCCAGGATGCTGCCGCCGCGCGAGACGATACCGGTCATGCGGTTCGCGGTGAGCGGCACGAAGCGGAGCAACACGCCGGCGTGAATGGTGAAGTAATCCACGCCTTGCTCGGCCTGTTCGATGAGGGTGTCGCGGAAGAGTTCCCACGTGAGGTCTTCGGCTTTGCCGCCGACTTTTTCGAGCGCCTGGTAAATCGGCACTGTGCCGATGGGCACGGGGGAGTTGCGGAGAATCCATTCGCGCGTGGCGTGAATGTTCTTGCCGGTGGAGAGGTCCATGACGGTGTCTGCGCCCCACTTGGTGGCCCAGCGCATCTTCTCGACTTCCTCCTCGATGCTGGACGCGACGGCGCTGTTGCCGATGTTGGCATTAATCTTCACGAGGAAGTTGCGCCCGATGATCATTGGCTCGGACTCGGGGTGGTTGATGTTCGCGGGGATGATGGCGCGGCCGGCGGCGACTTCCTGGCGGACGAATTCGGGGGTGATTTCGCGCGGGATGCGTTGGGGAAATTTCTTAAAAACAGATGGTGTGAACGAGGTTGAAGGCGAGCCGCCTTCAACGGCACGCGGGCCGCGTGCGCTCCCCGAAAGCTGCGCAGAGCCGGCGTGCTGTTTGTTCAAATCGTTGCGGACAATGTCGCGCGAAAGATCGGCGATTCGAGACGAATCGCCGGGCGAGCGGGACGCCCGCGCTCCCATGTTTTCGCGGAGGGCGATGAATTCCATCTCCGGCGTGATGATACCGCGTCGGGCGTAGGCGAGTTGCGTGACCACTTTGCCGGGCTTGGCGCGCAAGGGGCGGCGGAGTTTCAAGTTTAAAGTTTCAAGTTTGAAGGCGGTCGCATCCTGGCGTTTCACCTGCACGAAACCACGGTGTTTCTCAGAGAGATAGCCGTCGTCAATCGGCTGGACGGGGCGACCGTCGTATTCCTCCACGTCGCCGCGCTGCAAAATCCAGTCGCGCCGCAGCGCGGGGAGACCTTGCTCGACTGTGCCGGTGAAATTCGGATCGCCCCAAGGCCCGGCGCAGTCATAGACGCGCACCGGCTCGTTGACCTCAATCCGGCCATCGAACGACTTGGTGGGCGTGAGTTCGATTTCACGCATGGGCACGCGCACGTCAGGATGCAATTGGCCCTGGACATACACGCGTTTGCTGGCGGGCAGTTGTTCGCTGCTGTGCGGCTCGAACGAATCTTTCTTTGCGATCATCGGAATCGTAACGGTTTCAAGTTTTCAGTCTATTGTGGACGGTGGTCAGCCGCGGGTCTAAAGAACCGCACCCTGTCCCGGTGAAGGTGTTGAAGGGTTGAAGCGTCCCTTCGCCAGCATTACCTGGATCAGGTTCAACGGGTCGGCGGCGCTCCCGCGCGCGCCCTCTCAGCCATCGTGCCGTCGCTGCCACGGCCACCGGTCGGCTCCCCGCCACATCCCAACAGTCCGCCCGCCCACCGTCACGGTCAAGCCGGCGCAGCGACCCGCGCCTCCGCGGCGAGCGGATTGCGGGCGAAGGCAAATTCCTCGACGACCTCACCCCGGATCAAATGCCGCCGGATGATCTGCTCCAACACGGGCGGCGTGCACGAATGGTACCAGACGCCTTCCGGGTAAACGACCGCGATCGGTCCGCGGACACAAATGCGCAGGCAGTTCGCTTTCGTGCGATACACCAACGCCTCCGGTCCCACCAAGCCAAGTTCCTTCAGGCGCCGCTTCAAGAACTCCCAGGCCGCCAGCCCCGTTTCGCGGTCGCAGCACTTCGCTTCGGTCGGCTCGACGCAAAGGAAGATGTGGCGGCGGTGCTTTTGCAGTCCGAGCGCTTGCACGGCTTGCGCCAGTTCGGGATCGATCGCGCGCATGCGGGTTGGGAGTTCAATGCCGGCGAAGTTCCAGGCGGTGTTCAAGCCGGCGGGTTTGCAAGAATTCGAGCGGCGGCAAGTCGGTGAGCGTGGGCGATTCGGTCTCGTTCAAAATGGCCCGCGCGCGCCGTTGGAGTTCCAGCCAGCGCGGCCATTCGAGCGACGGCGCGTGAGCCACCTGCCGCAGCAAACTGCGCCACTCGATGATGACCCGGTCGATGTCGCCGGCGCCGACGAACTCCCCCACCCACCGCTGGCGCGTGTCGGGATCGCGGTGCGCCGCCGCCACGATGGCCTCGGCACCGGCGCCGTATTTGGGCGGCAGTCCGTTTTCGAGATAGCCGATGATCGTTTGCAGCCCGTAAGCCTGGTGGCAGGCCAGCGCCAGCCGGCCGGCCCAACGGTTGTCGTCGCCCGCGAAGCGAAAACCGGCGTCGAGATTGGCCAGGTCATAGACGAGGTCCTCGAGCGGATAAGTCGGGTCCTCCAGCGCGGCGGCGATCGCCAGGCCATCGCCTTGCGAGAAGAAGCTCACGAGGCGGCCGCGCCGGGTGGGCGCGCCGGCCGCGTCCACCAAGCCAAGCCGCCGCCAGAGCATGGCGGTGCCGGCGCCGGTCGGGAGATTGCGACACACCGGCACGAGTTCGCAACGGGCACAATCGGACGGAAACACCTCGCGCTCGCGCGGACGCCAGATCGCCACGCCGTAGGAATCCACCGGCACGCGCAACGCGAGTTCCGCCAGGCTGACCTGCACGCTAACCTTCTCCGGCGACTCGATGACCTTGACCACCGGCGTCTTGCGGTGGGCGAGCCGCTGCTCGACCAGCGGCAGGATGCGCTCCCGCCACACGTTCAGCGCGGCTTGGCGCCCGTGCCAGTTGGTGAGCCGGCGGACCCACTTGACCAGCAACACGCGGTTGCCAGGCACCCGCTCGGCGACGGTGAAGGTGCGCCCATAAACCGGGAGGCCGTCCACTTCTTGCAGCACGCAAAGCTGGCCAAAACTCAGTTTCTCCAACGCCGCCGGTTCCGACAACGCCGGCCGCAGTTTGGGCGCCGCGCCATTCGCCGCCCGGCCTGGGACTGCGTCGCTGGTTTCCGCCACCACGATCTCTTTCAACGGCCTTTCCTGCGGCGCCGGGTAACGCTCCCAGCCCCCGCGGCTGTTGAGCAATTCGCGCACGCGCCGGCGCACGTGTCGCGCACGCTCGGCATCCGTGGCAAGTCCGCACGGCGGATCGGGGTGTTTGAGCGACTCCTCGACGCCGAGCAGGATCGGCTTGCTTGTGAACAGGCGCTCCTGAACCCGCGTGGCCTCAAGGAACGGCTCGCGTCCCCGGTCCACCGCCGCGGCCATGAGGCCGAGCAGCGCGCTCCAATCGACCATGCCGTTGCGGGCCAGGTGGCGCGGGTGCGCGTCGAGCAGGGTGATTTCGTTCGCGCCCACCAGGGCGTAGCCGGTTTCGTCGATGCCGCGCCGGCCGGCCCGGCCGAACATCTGCAGGATTTCGTCCGGGCGAAGTGGCTGCTCGGCCATGTCGCGCCGATACGAATCGCCGGCCAACGCCACGCTGCGGAGCGAGAAGTTGATGCCAGCCGCCAGCCCCATCGTGGCCACCACCACCCGGAGCTGGCCGGCCTTGGCCAGCGGCTCGATCACGCCCTCCCGCGCGCCGTAACTGAGTCCGCTATGATGAAAGCTGATCCGCGCCTTCAGCAGG
>JAKCAB010000320.1 GCA_021839785.1 bacterium
GAACGGCGCGGGCTGGTGTGTGATGTCCAGATAAACGTGGTCGGCACCGGTCCGCTTCATTTCGCTGTCGATCGCGCGGGCCACGATGTCGCGTGGCGCGAGTTCCTTCCGCGGGTCGTAACGGGCCATGAATTCCTGGCCGTCGAGGCCGCGCAGCACCGCGCCTTCGCCCCGCACCGCCTCGCTGATGAGGAACGACTTGATCTTCGGATGGTAAAGGCAGGTCGGGTGAAACTGGATGAACTCCATATTCGCCACCGCCGCGCCCGAGCGATAAGCCATCGCCACGCCGTCACCGGTGGCGATGTCGGGATTGGTCGTGTACAAATACACCTTGCCGCACCCGCCGCTGGCGAGGGCGACGGTGGGTGCGGAGAAAACGCGCACCGTTCCGCTCGCCTTGTCCAGCACGTACGCGCCCAGGCAACGGTTCGGGCCGGCCACCCCCAGCTTCTGCGTCGTGATGAGGTCCACCGCGATGTGGTTCTGGAAAATTTGGATTTGCGGCGTCCCCTCGGCGGCCTCCACCAAGGCGCGCTCGATCTCGCGGCCGGTCATGTCTTGGGCATGAACAATCCGCCGCTTCGAATGGCCCCCCTCCCGGCCGAGATCGAACTCGCGGCGCCCTGGCTGTCCCGGCACGTCCCGTTCGGTGAAGCGCATGCCATATTCGATCAACTCCCGGATGCGCGCCGGGCCTTCCTGCACCACCGTGCGCACCACGTCTTCGCGGCACAAACCCGCCCCGGCGGTGAGCGTGTCCTGCACGTGCAGCTCGAACGAGTCTTCGCTGCTCATCACGGACGCGATGCCGCCTTGCGCGTAATTGGTGTTCGATTCCGCGCTGCCCTTCTTGGTCACCAGCGCCACCGTGCCCGAGGCCGCCGCCTTCAAGGCGTAAAACAGTCCGGCGATGCCGCTGCCGATCACCAGATGGTCGAAATCAGGTAAATCATTCATCTCGGCGATAACGTAGTCCAGTTCGACTCCCACAATCAATCGGGTCCTGAAGCGCGGGTCATGGCGCGTCATTCGCGCAAACCTCTGCCCATCGTGCTTCATGCTTGGCAAAGCATTTGAATGCAACCCAAAACGTGATGTCTGTCGTATGACTTTCAAAACCCGAATTCTGTGCGCGATCAAAGGCAGACGAGGTTTCAAAAGACAGGACAGTGAAGGAGAACCAGTGGGGTCTTGGGATCAGACGCGTGACGGAGGTAAACGAGGTTGCCGTCGGGTTGCAGGCAGCGGATGACGGTCGAGTGGGCGGCGCGGCAATGGCCTGACGCCGGTCGCGCACGGGGCCTTTGCCATCCTCGGCTCCAGCCTCATGCCGCCTACTCCAGCCTAATCCATGATCGGGACAAGTGTCCTGCCGGTCAATACCGGCCCCCTTGACAAGTCTGGAACCATGTACTATGCATTGCAAGGTACTTGGCCAAAACTATGCATGCGCCATCTCAATTCCAACAAACCAGGATCGCCCAGCTCTGCGCGCTGGTCTGCGGCCTGTTGCTCCTCGCTGTCGCCGCTCCGGTTTCCGCGGCTGACACATCCAAGCCGCCACCCAAGTCGCAAGGCGTAACCGAAATGAAGACGGTTCCTGACGGCCATTTCCTGGTCCTACTTGACCAGGCCGGCCGCAAAAGCCGGCTGAACCTGGAGGTCAAAAGCGGCCAGGCGCGGGCGGTGGCCGTCAGCGAGTCGCGGCTCGAAGGGTTGCGCGGCGAGTTTCAACTCATCGGCAACGGCGTGTTCTTGATCTCGCTCGCGAACGCGCATCACCGGGCGACGCAGTTCTGGGTTTTCCACCCGGATGGCTCGGCCGACGTGAAGGAAGTGCCCGATCGCGGCGAACATCAAACCGCCCGCCCGGTCAAGGATGCCTCGCTCGAAATCGAACCAGCCCCGCGTTGAAGCCGCCGGGCCAAACGCTTTTCGTCACCTGCACTGACATGGACACCAAGAATCTCGCGCTCGGCCTGGCCACGTCGGCGCTCGTCTCCGGCGCCTATGTCCTCGGCGCCTTCCAGGGACAGTGTTCGCCAGCGAAGGGGCGCGAGTTTTTCACCAACTTCATGCGTTCGCTGACCTGGCGAGGCTTCGCTTGGGCGGTGGCAGTGCCGACGGCCTGGCTTTTGCTGTTCTACGGCTTGGTGGTTCACGTCCGGCTCAACCTGGGCGGTTGGCCGCGGTTCGGGCAGCAGTTTGACCGGTGGCCTCTGAGCTTTCATGAAAAGGCGGTGTGGCACTTCGGTACCACGCTGGCAGCCTCTCTGTGGGTGATACCCTTCGTGCTGGTTGGCTGTCTGTTCTTCCGCCGCTGGCGACACGTTTCGGTCTATGCCCTCACCTACGGAGCGGCGGTTGGCGTGGCCTTCGGCGCGACGTTTCTCGCGCCGCATGAATTCCTGAACTGGTTCTTCGACTGACATGAATGCAGCGCCCACAAGGCAGGATCGAGGGTTCCCTGCCAGGCCGCAACCGGCCAACGGACAGGCAACGTTGAATTCTGCCACTGCCCAAACCGCCGGGCAGGATCATCAAGTCGGCCTAAGCGAGCTTTCCTCACACTACCGCGCGGTACTGGCGCTCGCCTGGCTGCCCCCCGTGGTGGTCGTGGCCTGCCTCGCCGGGCTCGAATACGCGCTGTGGCAGGGATGGCTGCGGCCGGACAGCGCTCGCTCCCCGACGGCGCTGGCGCCGGCATACTTTGCCAACCTCGGGCTGATGAGCGGCAATGGTCTTCTCCTGGCCTTGCTCTTTACCCTCCGGGCGTGGTGCCGGTCCCAACGACTCGCCGGATCGCCAGCGTCTCGCGTGATCGCCGGTCCGCTGATCGCGGTCATCGTGACCAGTGTCTGGCTGTGGGGCGTGGCGGTGCGCACCAGGGCGGATAACGTCATCGTGCTGGCCGTGGTGATCTATGCGCCGACGTTGGTGGTCAGATCCTGGCTGCTCGGCCTGGCGACCGGGCGGCTGCGCCATCCGTGGGAGGAGGCATTGATGACCGGAGCCTGGGCGACGCTGAATTTCGCCGGTCAGCTCCTTTACCTTCGACCGTCCGGCGACGACCCCGGCCCGATCTTGTTCTCGCTTTCGTCCGTGCCGATTCTGGCGGCGGTCGCCATGTGGCTGGCCACACACTGTCGCCAATCCCCGGCCTCCCCGGCCCTGCACGCGTCATGAACGACTACTTCGACAACTGGACCGTTCAGGTCCGGAAAGGGCTGCTGGATTTGTGCGTGCTGTACGCGCTCGCCGATGAGGAGCGGTACGGCTATGACTTGGTGAAGCGGCTGGTGGATCTGCCCGGCATGGGCGTAACCGAAGGCACGCTGTACCCGTTGCTCTCGCGCCTGCGGCTGCAAGGCCTGGTCCGCACCCGGCTCGAAGAATCGTCTGAAGGCCCGGCCCGCAAATATTACGCGCTGACCTCCGAAGGCCGGCGCATTCTGGAACTCATGGAGGAGTACATGGACAAACTCAACGAAGGCACCCGCGCTTTGCGCCAGAAAGGAGGCCGGTCATGACCACCTGGACACCCGCCGCCCAACAGGAACTGGACCGGCACCTCGAGCGCGCCCGCCCGACGCTGACGGCGTCCGGCGCTGACCCGGCCGAGGTCAGCGACGATCTGCGGCGGCATCTCGAAGCAGAGGCTTCCGCCGCGAGTCTGCGCGTGATCACCGAGACCGACGTGCGCCGCTTGCTGGCCAAAATCGGCGCGCCGGGCGCTGGTTTGGAGGCCTTGCCAACGCTACCCCAATCCCCTGCCCCGGCGGCCACCCGCCCTCCTCTGCCGCGTCGCAAACCGGGATTTTGGCTCTTGTTCGGCGGCGTGATCTTGCCCTCGATTACCTTCGCCATAGAACTGGTCACCGGCATGTGCGCCGGCGCCTTCTTCGATCCGCTGCCGACCTTCTGGCACGTGCTGCTGGTGGCTTTGGTGCCGGTGGCGAATGGCTTTGCCTGGGCAGCGGTGCGCCGGGACGACACCCGGCGCCGCAAGCTGCTGAGCTGGGCCAACGGCGCGGCTTTCGCCGTCACTTGTTTCTACACGCTCCTGTTCGTCCCGCTCCTGTTGCCCGGCATCATCACGATCTTTTTCCTGGGCGCTGGTCTGCTGCCGTTGACGCCCTTGCTCGCCTTGATCGCCACGGTGTTCTTACGCCAACACCTCCGCCGGCTGGGAACCGAGGAGACCGAAGCGCCGTTGCCGGGCTTTTGGCGCGGCATCGCGGCGGCTTGCCTCGCGCTGGCGTTGATCGAATCGCCGGTGTGGATGACCCGCGTGGCGATGCATTGGGCCGTGGCCGAGGACACCGCCCAGCAACAGCGCGGGCTCCGTTGGCTGCGGACGCTCGGCAACGAGGACACGCTGCTCCGCGAGTGCTATGGACGCACACGCGGCGCTCAGGAAATGGACCTCGCGGGCTGGCTCACCACCGGCGGTGAACCGGTTTCTCCCGAGCAGGCGCGCGAACTCTTCTACCGCGTCACCGGGCGGCCCTTCAACTCCCTGCCGGCGCCCCGCGTCCGCACCGGCCGCGGGGCCTTCGCGGAGTTGAACGAATGGACCTGGGACAACGACCAGGGCGGCGAGCGCGTGGGCGGACGCGTGCGCGGCTTGACGCTCCAAAGTTCGC
>JAKCAB010000014.1 GCA_021839785.1 bacterium
CCTATTTCGAGCAGCGCGGTTTCGGCCCGGCGTACCGCGTGGTGGACGGCGAGTACATCTTTTCGCCCGGCCAGGAGTGCCCGCGCACGCACGACCAGATCGGTCACACGCTCGCGATGAACATCACCGCGATGGTGCGCGACCCGGAACGCTATTTCCTTTACGACACCGTCTTCGATGCCGTCCACGCGCAGGGCGGCCTCAGCGGGTACGCGCATGTCAATTCCGGCATGTTCCACGTCCACCGGGACATGAGCCTGAACGTGCCGCGGGCGAAGGTGGACTTCGTCGAGATCCTCCAATTCAACCACCTCGGCACCGACCTTTACTACGAATTCCTCAACCTCGGCTGCAAACTGACGGCCAGCGCCGGCTCGGACGTGCCTTGGGGCGGCACCGTCGGCGAAGTCCGAGCTTACACGTATCTTGGCGGCGAACCATTCACTGCCGACAACTGGTTCGCCGCCTTCGGTCGCGGGCGCACTTTTACCACGAGCGGGCCGATGCTCGAGTTCCGCGTGGACGACGCCCTGCCGGGCGACGAACTGGTCGTGAAATCTGACCGCGCACTGCGCGTGCGCGCCCGCGCCTGGGGTGATCCGCGGCGGATGGCGCCGGTGAAGTTGGAAATCGTCCGGCACGGCGAAGTCATCCGCGCGGCAGAGTCGCAGGACCCGAAGAAACCCGAGGCCGTGCTGGACTTCACAGTGGACGCGGGCGACGGCTGCTGGATCGCGGCCCGGGCCCGCGCTGGGGATGGCACCACCGCCCACACCACCTCCGTTTATGTGATCCGCGAGGGGCTGCGGTTTTGGAAGTACGACGCAATCGACGACTTGATTGCCAAGCGGCAGGCAAGCTTGAAGGAAATCGAAAACATCGTTGCCGAAGCGCGGCGGCTCGACGCCGAAGGCAAGCTCGAGAACGACCGTTACCGCAAGCTGCTCGCCCGGCAAGGCGACGCCTTGCTCGAACGTGTGGCCCTGGCTCGCGGCATTTACGATGGATTGAAGCGCACCGCCGAGGCCGAGCGGAGCTTACGCACTCGCCAGCCGTAAACGTCCCGATTCGCTTAAGGGCCGAGCCATGAAAAGTTCCACTTCTTCCCAAGCCATCAGCCGTCGTGCCGCGTTGGCCAGCACCGGCACCGCCGCCGCGTCGTTGTTCCTTACCGGCGCCGCCTCAGTCGAGGCCGCTTCCACACCGGCCGAAGGCGACGACCTCGCGGCCGTGATTACGAAAACGCCCTTCATCGACACGCACGAGCACCTGGTCGAGGAGGAGCGCCGCACCGGTTGGAGCCAGCCCGCGCCGCTCCTGCCCTGCAACGACTGGGCGTTGCTGTTCACGCACTACTTGAATTCGGACCTGCTCGTGGCGGGCATGCCCGCGAAGGATTACGCCGCGTTCACCGCGCCGGACACCGCGACCAGCCGCAAGTGGGCGTTGCTCGCGCCCTGGTGGCCCGCGGTAAAACACACCGGCTACGGCCAGGCGGTGCGCATTGCGATCGAGCGCCTTTACGGAGTTTCCGAGCTGGATGGCAAGACGATCAATCGCGTGGCCGAAGGTTATCGCCACACCGTGAAACCGGGGTTCTATGCCATCGTCCTGGCCCAGCACGCCGGCGTTGAGTCCTGCCAGGTAAACTCACTGGAGGCGCCGTTCATGGAGTCGCGTCAACCGCAGCTTTTGATGCAGGATCTGAGCATCCTGGCGTTCGGCGCCGGCAGCGGAAATTGGAAGCACTTCACCGACGCTGAAGGCTCGAAGGCGACCGACCTCGCTGGCTGGCACCGGGTAATCGACCACTGGTTCGCGCGTTACGCGCCGTATGCCACGGCGGTGAAGACGCAGGTGGCGTATTCGCGGCGGCTCGATTTCGAGGACGTGCCGGCCGAGCGCGCCGCCGAGCCGTTTCGCAAGCTCTTGACGGGTGACCCGGTTTCCGCCGACGAGCGCAAAGCGGTGGACGACCACCTCTTCTGGCATTGCGTACGCCGGGCCACGGCGGCGGGTCTGCCAGTCAAACTCCACACCGGCTATTACGCCGGCCAAAACTCGATGCCGCTGGCCCGCGTGGCGCAAAACCCCGGCGATGTGGCCGAGCTGTTGCGCCATGCACCCGACACCACGTTTGTGCTCATGCACATGGGTTATCCCTACCAAGAGCAAATGCTGGCGTTGGCCAAGCATTACGCCAACGCGGTGGTGGATCTGTGCTGGGCCTGGCTCATCAGCCCTTCAGCCACCGAGCGTTTCGTTCGCGATTTTCTGGTGACCGCCCCGGCGAACAAGTTGCTCACCTTTGGCGGCGATTACATCCCGGTGGAGCCAGTGGTCGGTCACGCCACCATTGCCCGGCAAGGCCTCACCCGCGCCTTGGAAGGGCTGATTCGCGACGGCTGGATTTCACGCTCCGAGGCCATCGAGTTGGTACCCGGTCTGATGAACGGCAATGCGCGGCGCATCTTCCGGCTGGAGGAAAAGGAGCGGGCTCTCGGCAACGCGCCCTGGCGGTCGTAATGCCCGGCTCGGCCACGACCGGCCAAAAAGGAAAGGCCCCCAATCGGCCGGCAAGCCCCGCAGCCGGCCCTTGTCGGCACGCTCGCCAATCTGCGTCGGCGCGGCCTCAAACTCCCCCGAAACTCGCGAAGAATTGGCCGGACGCCCACGGGCAGGCTACTCATTGGCTCATGGTACGAATTCGGAAAGCGGCAGAGCGCGGACGGGCCGACCACGGCTGGCTCTCGAGCCGGCACACGTTTTCGTTCGCGGATTACCACGACCCGGCGCACATGGGTTTCCGCAGCCTGCGGGTGATCAACGACGACCAAGTCGCGCCCGGCCAGGGTTTTGGCGCGCACCCGCATCGCGACATGGAAATCTTCAGCTACGTGCTGGCCGGCGCGTTGGAACACCGCGACAGCCTGGGCAACGGCCGCGTCCTCCGCCCCGGCCAGATTCAGCTCATGAGCGCGGGCACCGGGGTGGCGCACAGCGAGTTCAACCCTTCGCCCGCCGAGCCGACGCATTTTCTCCAGGTCTGGATCCTTCCCAACCGGCGCGGCCTCGTGCCGTCCTGCACCGAGTGGCATCCCCAACCGGAGCACGCACAAGCCGCCAAGGTGCTCGTGATCTCGCCGGACGGTCGCGAAGGCTCCGCAGTCATTCACCAGGACGCGGAGGTTTACCGCTTGAAACTCCCGGCCGGCCAGTCCGCCCGGCATGAACTTCGGCCCGGCCGCGGCGCCTGGCTGCAAATGGCGGACGGCGTGCTCACTTTCAACGGCGTTGCGCTCGCGACCGGCGATGGCGCGAGCACCGAAACGTCGGGAATGCTCACGTTGACCGCCCAGGCAGACACGGAAGCGCTGTTGTTCGACCTGAATTGATCCGCGCACCCGCCACCCGCGCCATGAGCCGCCGCCTCCGGACCCTCGCGTTGTTCCTCGCCCTCACCGCCAGCGCGGCCTGGTTGGGCACCGGCGCGCACCGCGGTTGGACCAAGACCCGCGTGCCGGTGAAGATGGTCGATGAGGTGACCGGCATCGAAGGCATCGAATACCAGTCGCGCTTCGTGCCGGGCGTGGATTTCCTGGGCGCCTCCTGGCTCGGGGCCGGCCTGCTCGCTGCCGCCTCTCTGCTTTTTCGTAAACCCAAGAACCTCGAACCCACACCATGAACCGCACCCTGAAACACCTCCTCGTCCTCGCCTCCCTGTGCGTCCCGGCGGTGGCCGCGCCGCAGGCCTTCGACTTCAAAGACCCCAAAGGCGTGAACAACGCCGTCTTTAAGCTGGATGCCCCGCTGGAGGCTATCAATGGCAGTGCGAATGGCATCAGCGGCACCGTCACGTTCGACCCGCAAAACCCCGCCACCACCAAAGGCCGGATCGTCGTCGCGGCTGCCAGCTTGCAGGTGCCGAACCCGATGATGAACGGCCACCTCCACGGGGCCCAGTGGATGAACGTGGCCGCGCATCCCGAGGTCACCTTCGAGGTCAAGGCACTCCGCCACGTCAAGACCGACGGCGACAAAACGTCCGCGGACGCGACCGGCACGCTGAAAATCAAAGGCGTCGCGAAGGAGATCACCGTGCCAGTGACCTTCAATTACCTGAAGGACAAGCTCGGCCAGCGCGTGCCGAACTTGAAGGGCGACCTGTTGGTGATTCGGGCGAATTTCACCATCAAGCGCAGCGATTTCGGCATCAACCCGCAAGCGCCCGAGGACAAGGTGTCGAACGACATCGCCCTCACGCTCAGCATCGCCGGCGCCTCGCCCCGCCCGTGACTCAGAAGCCATCTTGCCCTTGAACTCAGCTAACCTATCGCATCCATGACCAAAATCCTCGTCCTCTACTACTCGATGTACGGCCACGTCGAGACACTGGCCAACGCCGTTGCCGAAGGCGCTCGCTCGGTCGCCGGCGTCGAAGTCACCCTCAAGCGCGTGCCCGAGACGATGCCACCCGAGGTGGCGAAGCATTACGGCGCGAAGCTCGAGCAAGCCGCGCCCGTAGCCTCGCCCAAGGAGCTTGCCAACTACGACGCCATCCTCTTCGGCACGCCGACGCGTTTCGGCAACATGGCCGGGCAGATGCGGAACTTCCTCGATCAGACGGGTGGGTTGTGGG
>JAKCAB010000526.1 GCA_021839785.1 bacterium
GACGCGCTCCAGGCTGGCATGGACCGCGCGGTGGTCTTCAGAGGATTCCTGGCCCCAGAAATTCCAGCGGGCAAACCGCCCCAGCATCACCATCTCGCGGACCAGGAACGGCGCGTTGGCTGGCGTTTCTTGCTCTTGCGGGACCACGGCGATGCGTCGGGCGATTTCCCGCGGCGTGAGCGCCGCGAGGCGCTGGCCTTCATGCAGGACGCAGCCGGCCTGCGGGCGGAGCGCGCCGTTCAGGCAGCGCAGCAGCGTGCTCTTACCGCTGCCGTTGGGTCCGAATACGCCCGTGACCTGGCCGGCGCGGATTTCCAGGTTCAGCCCGCGCAACACCGGACGTCCGGGGTAGTAGGCGAACGAAAGGTTCTCGATGTGCAGGCTCATGGAACGGGCCTCCCGAGGCGTTGGTTGAGCAGCCAAAGGAACACCGGGGCCCCAACCACGGCGGTGAGAATGCCCACCGGGATTTCCGCCGGCGACGCCAGGGTGCGCGCCAGCGTGTCCGCCATCACCAGAAGCACCGCCCCACCCAGCGCGCTCGCGGGAACCAGCCGACGGTGGTCCGCGCCGATCACCAGGCGAAGCAAATGCGGCACGACCAAGCCGACGAACCCAATCACGCCCGTCAGGCTGACCGCCACCGCCGTTGTCACTGCGATGAGGACCAGCAGCGTACGTTGCAGGCGCGGCAGGTTGAGGCCGAGGTCGCGGGCGGAGCGTTCGCCCACCAGCGCCACGTTCATCGCGGGAGCCAGGAGCCACAGCGTCAACAGCGTGCCCGCCGCGAGCGGCAGCAGGGTGAGCGCCGCGCGCCAGTTGGCCTGCCACAAGCCGCCCATGAGCCAGAAGACAATCGCCTGCAAGCGTTCGCCCGCCAGATACAGTGAGGCGGTGGTGAGCGAGGAGCAGAGCGAACTGATGGCAATGCCCGCCAGCAACAGCGCGTGGCCGAAGAAACTGCCCCGCCGGCCCAGGGCGAAGACAATTGCCGTCACCGCCAAGCCGCTGGCCACGCTGAACACCGGCACCACGGCCGGAGTCGCGACCCCCGTCGTCCGCCCCAGGCACAGCAAGCCCAGCACCGCCCCCAGCGCCGAGCCGCTGGACACGCCGATGATGGACGGCGTCGCGAGCGGGTTGCGGAAGAGGGTCTGAGCCGCCAGCCCGGCCAGGGCCAGCACGGTTCCGACGGACGCGGCGAGCACGAGCCGCGGCAAGCGCGCGGCCAGGAGAATCCGGTCGGTTGTGTCGTGGGCGCGGTGGCCGAGAAGCGTGCCCCCAAGTCGGTTCAACACTTCGCCGGGCGGAATGGCCACGCTTCCAACCATCAATCCTGCCAGCACAGCGAGCAGCAACGCGGCGACCAGGGCGGCGGTCAGCCAGCGGACACGCGATGGCGGATGCGTGAACACTTCACGCGATCGGTTTCACCGCAAACCGGTCGTCGCGAACCGCGTGGTTGCGCGCCTCTTCGTGGGTGAGATGGGACATGCCCACGTGGTGGAGATGACGCTGGCAGAGCGCCACCGCGCGTGCCATCTGCGCGGTGGTGGGGCGCGAGTAAGGC
The DNA here is from genome assembly GCA_021839785.1 of bacterium. Next base: position 1,571 of record JAKCAB010000526.1, read on the forward strand.
TGGCCCGGCACCGGGATGTAGCCCATGATGTGAAACCGGATGTCGCGACTCAGGCGGCACAGCCACGCGGCGATGGCTTCCACTTGGTCGAGATCCACCAGACCCGGCACATAAACCACGTTGGCCTTGAGGTCCAGGCCCGCGGCAAACGCCCGCTCAAAGTTGCCAAAGATGAGATTCTTTTCGCGGCCCGTGTAAGCGAGATGCACGTGCGGGTCCCAGGCTTTCAGGCCCACGTTGGCGCCATCCAGGTTGGGCAAGTCCAGCTTCCAGCCGTTGCAATGGCCGAGGAAGGTCCGCACTCGCAGCGCGTGCTTCCCGAAGGCGAGCAACGCCGCCAGATTGCGCGCCATCGTCGGTTCGCCGCCCATGAAGTAAAGCGTGTCGAGATCCACCCGGCGCAGCGCCGCCTTGATCTGCTCGGTGGTGAGGAACCCTTGCGGCCTGGGCCACGGATAACCAGGCCGGCCATTGGGGCCGCTGTGCAACTTGTAGCTGCAGACCGGGCACCGGAACATGCAGCCGTAATTGTGCACCGTGGCGAAACGATACTTACTATTGTAGGTGATGCGGTGAAACGACATGGCTAAGGTGGAGTTGCAGCGGGGCGGTGGAGAAGCCGACGCAGCGCGGCCACGCCTTCCGGCAGGCCCGCACCGGCCACGAGACAATAGCGGTCCAGCACGTGAACCCGGCCCGTCTTGACCGCCGAAAGGCCTTCCAGGCCGCCGCGCCGGGCAAATTGTTCCGGCGTGCCGAATCCCGCGACCAGCACCACAAACTGCGGATCGGCGGCGAGCAACCGCTCAGCCGAAAGCAGGATCGACCCGGTGGCGTCCGCCGCAATGTTGCGCCCGCCTGCGAACTCGATGAGGTCGTTCAGGTAGGAATCGCGGCCGCTCGTCTTGAACGGGCTGTACAATTCGAGATAGACCCGCGCCGTTGGGTGGGAAGCCGCGGGGACGAGCCGCGCCAGTTTTTCGGTGACGCTCTGCGCCAACGCGTCAGCGGCGTTGGTGGCCCCCAGGCATTGACCCACGAGACGGATGGTCGCCGGCACGTCGGCGGCGCGATGGCACCGCAATCTCACCACCGGCACGCGCACATCGGCCAGCAATTGCGCCACGTCGTCCTGGAACCACCAGACGAACGCCAGGTCAATCTGCCGCGCCAGCACCTGCTCGCGGGAAATCGCGCTGCCCTTGCCCAGCACGGCGAGATTGGTGCTGCCGGGCACGACCCGGCTGTATTCGTCAATGCCCGCGAGGCGCGCGCCTTCACCCAGGCGAAGGATGGTGTCGGTGGCCGTCGTGCAAAGGCTCAGCACGCGTTCCGGGCGGGCGGGCACCAGTACCGTCCGCGCGGTGGTATCTGTGATTTCGCGAAAACCCGGCGGCGTGCCGTCGGCATGGCTGGTGGTCGCCGAAGCGACCAGCAGTGCCGCGATGGACCAGACGATGGCAAGACGGCGGGGCATATCCAGGCAGCGTCAGTTCGTTTTCCGCAGTTGGTAGAATTGCTGCGGGCTGGTGCGGGGCAGGATGACGACGTGCTGTCCGTTGAGGATGGCGGGCGGGTTGGTGACAGCGGTCCAATCGCCAGAATCCACGTTGGGCCGGAACTCCAGTTGATAGGTGTCCGCCGAAACCGGCCAGGTGATGACCACGTTGAGCGCGATCGCCACCGATACGGGCGCCGGCGGGCGCGTGACCTCCAACACGGCAAGCTGGGGCCGCAGGCTGGTTTCGCGGGTGCCCGGCACATCCGCTGCGGAGACGGAGAATTCCACGCCGTTGCTCGTCGCGAGATTGCCCAGCACGTCGAAGTCCAGTTCGCTTGGCCCGTAGTCCAGACCGGACGTCACTTTGTCCCAGCCCGCAACGTCGTCCTCACCGAGCTGGGTGCCGTTGAAGTAAAGCCGGTCGTTCTGGCCGGTGTCCCCGTAGGTATAGAGCACATGCAAGCGGGCGGCGGTGGCATCGGTCGGATCCACGGTGCCCAGCGAAATGGTGCGCGCATCGACCTGTGCCCCGGTGGGCGCGCGATAGATGTCGCCGCTGCCTTCAGCCACGGCATACTCGAAGGTATTGTGCAGGGCCGCGGCCTGATAGACGGCAAGCAGAGTCACCTGATTGATGCGTCCATCAAAACTGTCCGGCGTGTTGACGGTGACTTGAACGTGATTCGAGGTGCCGTCTTGGAAGAGCAGGTTCCCCGGCACCGGCACGCCCAGCAGCCAGACCCCGGAACCGGAGCCATACACACTGGGCAGCGACGCGCTGAAAACCGCGTTGGCATCGTTGGTGGTGCCGAAGGTGAGCGGCGCGGTCAGCGGGACGTTGGTTCCGTTGATCTGCACGCCGAGGTTGCAGAGGTAATGCGCGGTGCCGCCCCACACGGTCATCATCAGGCGGCTTGCCGGCACCGCCTCACAGGCGGGCAAGGCGAACCACGCGTCCAGGACGTAGGGCTTGGCCGGCGTGCTGAGATTGGTCCAGGTGGACCGGGTTTCCAGGAACAGCGCGCCATTGGCCACGGTGCCGTGGGTCACGGTCTGCATCCCCTGCCCCGGCGGGGCATAGCCCGCGCGGGCCGGGGCCGGCAGCGCCGCGAAGCCGGCGGTGAGAGCCAGCGCGACCGCCAGCGACAGGCAGCGGCGGAGCGAAACTGGTTTGGGCTGGTTCAGGTCGGGGTTGGCTGGATGGTTCATCACGGTTGCTATTGGGAGGCATCCCAGTCGCTTTGCTGGGTTTTGGTTTTCGTTTCGACATGCCCGTCGCAAAAGACGGCCACAAAGCCGTTCTTCGGGTGGCGGTAGTCCACGTCCACCACCGGCTCGTTGAAGGTGCTCCCGCCGCCGCAGTAATACTTGCCGGGTGTGCAGTCGGCAAAAATGATGACGGCGGAAGGCCGAAGCATCCGCGGGACCCTCACGCCATACCAGAAGCAACTCCCCTGGTCGGCGAAACGGAAGGTGTTGATGCCGTAACTGAGAAAGATCTCCGGGTCCCAAGTGACGGCGATCCGCTTGGTGCCGGACGGGCAAAGATAGGTCCCG
>JAKCAB010000318.1 GCA_021839785.1 bacterium
AGCACGAATTGGAACCGCCGCTGGTAATGCTCGCGCACCTCGTCGTGCTCCTGGAGCAACCGCAGCCAGAGCACCAGCAGGTCGTCGAAATCCATCACGTTGGTCGTGCGCTTGCGCTCGGCGTAGCGACGCTGCAGGTCCTCGATCCGAGGGGCGAGTTGGGCGAAGTATTTGAACTGCCGCTCCAACACGCGCGTCACCGGCTCCGAGGTGTTCACCGCGAGTGAGAAAATGTCGCACAACACATCGGCCTTGGGAAAACGCGTCGCCTTCACGTCGATTGCGGCCTCGCCGAGACAGGCGCTGACCAGGTCCTTCGCGTCTTCGCGATCCAGAATCGTGAAATCGCGCCGGTAGCCGAGCAACTCGGCGTGGCGACGCAGGATGCGGTTGCCGATCGAATGGAACGTGCCGCCCCAAAGCGCGGCGAGGTCCTGTCCGAGCAGGTCGGCCACGCGGCGCATCATTTCCTTGGCCGCCTTGTTGGTGAAGGTGAGGAGCAGCACGTTCTCCGGCGGAATGCCTTGTTCGAGCAGGAACGCGACGCGATAGACCAGCGTCCGGGTCTTGCCGGCCCCCGCCCCGGCAATGACGAGCGCCGGGCCGGGCGGCGCAGTGACGGCGGCGTATTGCTGCGGGTTCAATTCCGCAGCGTAGTCGATTTGGAGATCGACCTCGGACCGGAAGGGTTGCAGCACATAGTCGCGTGACACAGCCTCGATTGAAGCGTCGCGCCGCAGTCTGACCAGCGAAAAGGACAACCCCCCGCGCCGTTTCAGCCACCGAGGCACCGAGGCACAGTGGGTGAATTTGGAATTCAGGAAAACAGGAAATCCCGAAACCGAGTCGCCGATTCCTAAGTTCCTGCCTTCCAAATTTTATCTCTGTGCCTCCGTGTCTCGGTGGCTGACACTTCAAATGTGCAGCCTGAAAAGGCGTTGAGCCGCCGGCAGCGCTCGGCTACCGTGCCCGCATGACTTGGCTGAAACGCCTTTGCCTCGCCGCCCTGCTCGCGTGCCTGCTGCCGGCGCTGCACGCGGCAGCGGACAAGGTCATCAAGGTGCTCCCGCATTACCTCGACCTGAACGGCCGGCACACGCTCTCCCCCAGCCTGTTCGAACGCGACGCCTACCAGGCCATGCTGCGTCGCGATCCCAGCAAGTGCGGCGGTCTGCGATTCGACACGCAGTGGAAGGCGCGCAAGGTCGCCGACCGGACGCTGAAGCTGCATCTCGAACTCGTGACCACGCAGCATCCCAAGGCGACGCCGTACATCTTGGAACAGGCGGTGACGCCCAAGCGCTGGTTCAGTTCCTGGACCAGGCTGAAGCTGGACGCCGCGCAACTGAAGGCGGTCGGGGAGATTGTCGCCTGGCGGGTGTCGCTGCGGGACGGCGACCAGACGCTTTCCGAACAGCACTCCTTCCTTTGGTGAACGCCCTGCAGAGTTCGGCGTAGCCAAGACCGGGGGCTTCCGCGCCGCCGCTGGTTAATCCGCCTTCATGGCAGGCGCCGGATGCCGCTTCCACACGTACCGGAACATGATCACCCGCAGAGCCGCCGTGAATGGGATCGCCAGGATCGCCCCCAGAATGCCGCCCAACAACGTCGTGCCCACCATCATCGCCACGATGATCGTCAACGGGTGCAAGCCCACGCGGTCCCCCATGATTTTCGGCTGCACGACGAAGCCTTCCACCAGTTGCACGACGCCGTAAACACCGAGGGTGAGGAACAAGTGCAACCAGTCGCCGAACTGCACCAGCGCGATCGCGAGGGCGGACAAGCAAACGATCGCGGCGCCCAGGTACGGAATCATGGTCAGGCCCATCGCCACGGCTCCGATCAGGAAGCCGTACGGCAACCCGATGGCGGTAAAGCCGATCGCGTACAGCGTGCCGTCGATCATCGAGACCAGCACCTGCCCGCGGAAGAACGCGATCAGATAGTCGTTGATCGAACGCAGCACGAAGGCGAGTTCATCCTTCAAATCCGAGCGCGCCAGCGGCAGGTAGTCCGTCCATTTGGACTCGATCCCGCGCTTCTCCAGCAAAAAGTAAAACGCGTAAATCGGGACTAGGAAGAAACCGACCAGCAGGCCAAGCGACGAGGCCACTTTGCCCACCTGGCCGAACAGCCAGGTACCCACCTTCTGCGCCACGCCGGGAATCCAGCCGGTCGCGCTGGTCAACGACTTCGGGTCCAGATCGATTCCCAACGCCTTGGCCAGATCCACCAGGCTGGCCACATTGTTCGTGCCCTTGACGTCGGTCGCGGCCACCTGGTTGGTCAGGGTCAAGTCGAGGTTCGTCGAAACCAGATTCGTTGAAACCAGTCGGTTGGTGTCCTCGACCAGGCTTGGCAGCGCGTTGCTGGCCACCGGCGCCGGCAGGTAACTGAGCACCCGGCGCACAAACGCCGGGGGTTTGCTGATCCACCCTTCGACGCTGCGTTCCACCCGCCTGACGTAATCCGGCACCGCTCGGACCAACTGCCGCGTCTGTGCGACGATTTGCGGCACGACATTGGCGATCACGCCCGCCACCAGCACCAAAGCCAGCGCGAAGACAAACAGGATGCCCCGCGTCCGCGGGATGTGACGGCGTTCCAGAAAATCCACCACCGGATCGAGCAGGTAGGCGATCACGCCCGCGATCGCCAGCGGCCACAGAACCGGCGACAGGATCGCCAGAACCCGACCCACTCCCCAGGCCAAGGCCACGATCAGCGTGACCAGGGTCGCGACCGCCAGACCGGTCAACGCGGACCACATCAGCCGCGCCTGACGTTCGCTGGGGGGTGGAAAACTCATGCGGCTGAACTCAACTCTGGCCGAGCTTGCGGGCCTTGTCCGCCGCGGCCCGAACGGCATTCATCAAGCCCGCGCGCACCCCGGCCTTCTCCAGTTCGTGCACGCCCTCGATGGTGGTCCCGCCGGGGCTGGTCACCAGGTCTTTGAGCGCGCCTGGATGCAGGCCGGTGTCGAGCACCATTCGCGCGGCACCCAACAAAGTCTGGGCCGCGAGCTTCGTGGCCACGTCGCGGGGCAACCCCGCCGCCACCCCGCCGTCACTGAGCGCCTCGATCATCAAATAGCCGAAGGCCGGACCGCTCCCGCTCACGCCTGTGACTGCGTCGAGCAACGGCTCTTTCACTTCCAGCGCCAGTCCCACCGCCGACAGAAGTCGCTGCGCCAACGCGCCGTCTTCGGCGCGGGCAGCCGTTCCGAGCGAAAAGGCGGCCGCCCCCGCGCCCACCAGGGCCGGCGTGTTGGGCATCACGCGGATGACGCGTGTGCCGGGCGGCAAGGCCGCTTCGAGTCTGGCAAGTGGCACCCCGGCCGCGATGGAAATGACCAGGTGCCGCGCGCCGATCTCCGGTTTCAACGCCGCCAGCACTTCGACGACCTGGGCGGGTTTCACGGCCACGATCAGCACCTCGGCGTCGCGAGTGACCTCGGCATTGTCACTCACGGCCCGGGCGCCGGTTTCTTGCGCGAAAACCTGCCGCGCACCGGCGGCGACATCGCTGGCGATCAGCCGGTCAGCGGCGACCAGGCCGGCGCGGAGAAAGCCTTTGGCCAGCGCGGTGGCCATCTTGCCTGCGCCCAAGAAACCGACGGTCAATTCGCCTGACATGGCCGCGAAGGTAGCAGCGTCGCGCGCGGTGCGGAAGGCGAAAGGAAGCCGCGAGCGCGGAAGACTCTGAGCCGCCAAGACGCCGAGAAGCAGGGGGAAAGGCTTCAACGGGGCCGCGCTCGCGTGAGCGCGGAAGGCTGCCGGTGTCCAGCCCACGGACACGACGGTCGCCGCGCTTCAACGGGGCCGCGCTCGCGTGAGCGCGGAAGGAGCGACCACAACGACACGATCTGCATGGCGGAAAGGAGCTTCAACGGGGCCGCGCTCGCGTGAGCGCGGAAGGCCCGTCGGGGTACAACCAGGGCGCGGGTCAGAGTCCCAGCTTCAACGGGGCCGCGCTCGCGTGAGCGCGGAAGGTCGGCGCAGGGCCTCCACGTTGGCGATGGCGGTGTCGCTTCAACGGGGCCGCGCTCGCGTGAGCGCGGAAGGGTGGTTTTTTGGCGGTACTGCCCCAACTTCACTTCGCTTCAACGGGGCCGCGCTCGCGTGAGCGCGGAAGGCCTAAACTCCTCGCGCTGGCCAGCGGCCGGCACAAAAGTGCTTCAACGGGGCCGCGCTCGCGTGAGCGCGGAAGGTTGGTGCGCGGATACACGCGCCGGCCAGCCTGTCGAGCTTCAACGGGGCCGCGCTCGCGTGAGCGCGGAAGGGGCGCGGCCTATTGGCGGCGGCGCGGGGATTTGAACCAGCTTCAACGGGGCCGCGCTCGCGTGAGCGCGGAAGGCTGACGGCTGTGATCGTCACGCCAATCTGGTTGGTGAGCTTCAACGGGGCCGCGCTCGCGTGAGCGCGGAAGGGGTGTTTTGGTTCCCAGCGGTATTGGAGTAGAGACGCTTCAACGGGGCCGCGCTCGCGTGAGCGCGGAAGGCGAGCGCACTGAGTGCGGGCGAGTTTCGGCGGACGCGCTTCAACGGGGCCGCGCTCGCGTGAGCGCGGAAGGGACTTGCGCGCCGCGAATGACGCCGAGTGGCACGAGGCGCTTCAACGG
>JAKCAB010000852.1 GCA_021839785.1 bacterium
CGAAAAGTCGGATCTTCCTCGGCGAGGCGACTCAGGCTTTCGCCCAGCTTGTCGCGATCCGCCTTGGTCTTCGGCTCGACCGCCATCGAAATGACCGGCTCGGGGAAGGTCGGCGGCTCGAGCAAGATCGGGTTGTCTTCCGTGCAAAGCGTGTCGCCGGTCGTGATGTTCCGGATGCCCACCAGCGCCGCGATGTCGCCGGAATAAACCGCGTCCACGTCCAGGCGCTTGTCGGCCTGAATCATCATCACGCGGTTGACGCGTTCGCGCTTGCGCGTGCGCGGATTGAAAAGGATTTCGCCCTTCTTGATCTGGCCGCTGTAAACGCGGAAGAACACCAGCTTGCCGACGAACGGATCGGTCCAGAGCTTGAAAGCCAGCGAGCAAAACTTCGCGCTGTCGTCGGACGGGACTTCGATGAGTTCCTCCGGGTTGCTCGGGCTTTGGCCGGAGGGCGCGGGAATGTCCAGCGGCGACGGCAGGTAATCGACGACCGCATCCACCAGCGGCTGCACGCCGCGCTTCTTGAAGGCGGAGCCGCAAAGCACCGGCACCAGCTCGAGTTTGCAGGTCAGCCGGCGGATGGCGCGCTTCAACGTCAGCGCGTCCACGGGTTTGTCCTCGATGATCAACTCGGCGACTTCGTCGTCCTTGTTGGCGACCGCTTCGACCAGCTCGGTCAAGGCCAGCTTGGCCTGGTCCTGCAACTCGGCGGGGATGTCGGTCACCGCGTACCGCATGCCCATGTCGTCGTTTTCGTCGTAAACGATGGCCTTCTGGTTGACCACGTCGATGACCCCCCGCAGGTGGTCCTCCTTGCCGATGGGCAACTGGACCGGGTAGGCGTAGGCCCCGAGCTTCTTCCGCATCTCGTTGACCGCATTTTCGAAATTCGCCCCCGTGCGGTCCATTTTGTTGACGAACGCGACGCGCGGCACCTTGTACTTGGTGGCCTGCCGCCAGACCGTTTCGGACTGGGGCTGCACACCCGCCACGCCGCAAAACACCGCCACCGCGCCGTCAAGCACGCGCATCGACCGCTCGACCTCCGCCGTGAAATCGACGTGGCCGGGGGTGTCGATGATGTTGATCCGGTGCGGCACGCTTTCGTGCAACTTGGCCAGACCTTCGCCCTTCTGGGTCCAGTAGCAGGTGGTCGCGGCGGAGGTGATCGTGATGCCGCGCTCGCGCTCCTGCTCCATCCAGTCGGTCACGGTGTTGCCGTCATCCACGTCGCCCATGCGGTGGATGAGGCCCGTGTAAAACAGGATGCGCTCGGTGGTCGTGGTCTTGCCCGCGTCAATATGCGCTGCAATACCGATGTTCCGCGTGCACTCGAGGGTGTACTTGCGGTTCGGCGAGTTGACTGCGCGATTATTGTCCACGGTTGCCATCGTTTCGGTTTGGGGAACAAAAACGCCCCGATTGAGCTTTGCCCTCGGGGCGATGGTTTGAATTCGTTGCTACCAGCGAAAATGGGCGAATGCCTTGTTGGCCTGGGCCATCTTGTGTACGTCGTCGCGCTTGCGGATCGCGTTGCCCTGCCCCTGGAAGGCCTCCATGAGTTCGGCGGCGAGCGCCTTGTTCATGGGCTGGCCTTTGCGGGAATCGGCGAAGCTGACGATCCACCGCATGGCCAGCGAGACCTGGCGATCCGTGGGCACCTCCAGCGGCACCTGGTAAGTCGCGCCGCCCACCCGGCGGGGCTTGACCTCCAGCCGCGGCTTGGCGTTGTCCACCGCGCGCTGCAACACATCCAGCGGATTCACCCCCGGATTCTTGGTCGCGATCTCGTCGAACGCGCCATAGACGATGCGCTGGGCGGTGTTCCGCTTGCCCCACTTCATGACCATGTTGACGAGGCGCGACACCATGGTCGAATGGAACTTCGGATCCGGACTGACGGGACGTTTGAAAGCGCGACGGCGGCGAGACATAAAGGCAAACTACTTGGCGGCGGCCGCGGGTTTGGCCGCCTTCGGCTTCTTCACTCCGTACTTCGAACGGCTCACCCGCCGTTTTTCCACCCCCGCGGCGTCCAGCGTGCCCCGCACGATATGGTAACGCACACCCGGGAGATCCTTCACGCGGCCGCCCCGCACCAGCACGATCGAGTGTTCCTGGAGATTGTGCCCCTCGTCGGGAATGTAGGCGATCACTTCGTAGCCGTTGGTCAACCGCACCTTGGCCACCTTGCGCATGGCCGAGTTAGGCTTCTTCGGCGTGCGGGTCATCACCTGCAGACAGACGCCGCGGCGGAACGGTGCGTTCTCAAGGGCCGGCGACTGGCTCTTGTACCGCAGCTTCGCGCGTCCTTTCCGGACGAGTTGGTTAATGGTCGGCATCGCGATAAAATCCGCCGACGTGACGCCGTGTCCTCAGACACTCGCCCACGCCGGCGAAATGGAGCGGAGAGCTTAGCAACGGTCGAACCGGTTGCAACAAGTATTTGAACTTTTTTGACGTTTCCCGGCCCGCGCGCAAAACCGGGAGATTCGATCATTGCCCCCATTAGTAACTCCCGGTTGCCCGGCAGGTTGGCGCGATCCGTCCGCCATCGGATCGCCCCAAGTTTGCGAGGCCGGTGAACGCACGATTCCGCCTCGCCGCCATCCGAAAGCACAAAGGCCACCCCGCCGGGGGGTGGCCTTTGGAGGTCAAGCTGGGGCCGCGTCGTCCGTTGATTCGGCCGGGCAACGCAGCGCCAAGGCTCATCAATCCTTGGTCAGGCGATAGAACTTGCCCGCGCCGCTCGGGGCCACGGTCACCACCCACTGCCCGCCTTGTTCCACCGCGACCGCGGGGTCTTTGGCCCAGGTGCCGGTCACATTGTCGGCTGACTGTAATTCATAGCCCGCAGCCGCGGTGGGCCACGAGATTTTCACCTGCCCGCCAACCAGAGCCACCGTCAGCGCGGGCGCCGCGGACAGGACTTGCGAGCCAATGATCAGGTCGGTGACATGCAGCCCCGTCGCCTGCGGGTTGCTGGTCACAAACACGCGGAAATCGAGCGTGTTCACGCCCGCCTTGAATCCGTCCGTGAGCAGGAACGAAGCGAAACTGCCCGCCGCGCCCGCCCGTCGGAACCCCGATTTCACGGCGTCGTTCAGGTAAATGTCGTCCAAGCCTTCGGCGGCCGCGGTCTGGCCCGTGACGAACGTGCTGGCCGGGTCGTAACCGGTGAGATCGAAGGTGAGCCGGTACTTGTAAAAGCCGACGTTCGGCATCGGCTCGGCCAGCGGGTCGGCCACCGGGGCGATCCATTGGGACACGTCGGTGGCGGGCACCCATTCCGCCGGCGGATACAACACGGCGTAGGTCTTGGTCGAGTTGGGATCGTTCGGATTATCGACCAGCGTGTAATGCGGATCCACCGCGCCGGGCGTCAACAGGCTGCCGTTCGCCGCCAGACCGGTGTTGAAGGCGCCGGAAACGCGTTCGTGCACCTGCACCGTCGCCGCGCGGCTGGTTTTGCTGCCCAGGCTGTTTTGGACGACCACCGTGTACTGCCCCGACTGCTCGGGCGTGATGCCGGTCAAGCCCAGCGTGGCGTCGGTCTTCCCCGGCAGGTCCGTGCCGTTAAATTTCCACTGGTAGGACAACGGTTCCTTGCCGGTGGCCACCACGCTCAGGCTCACGTCGTCACCGCGCAGAACGCGGGGCGCGCTTTGCGGGTCGGTCAGGATGATCGGCGGAATCTGGCCCTCCGGGAAGACGCGCACGTTGTCGAGCACCAGCGAACGGTCGGTGCCCGCCTCGGGCGCGTGCTCGATTTGCAGGACCGCCTCGGTGCTGGCCGCCGTAAACCCGGCCGTCTCGACATAGTACGGGTTGGAGCCGCCGACCGGCTGGAGCAACTGTTCCAGAATGGGGAGGCCATCGACGCTCACGCGCAGGGTGGTTTCGATGGTGCCGCCGCAACAATTCCGCGGATCCGCGAACAGCAGCACCGTGTAATTCTTGCCGGGCGTCAGGCCCGTGATGGTTTGCGTCATGCTGCCCGCGTTTTGAATGAACAAAACGGCGTCCTGATCCGGATTGGTGCCGTTGTCGGCGAACGGGTCGCGTCCCAGCACGTTGATGCCGTAGCCGGAGGCTTGAAACGCCCAGCCGGCCACGGGATTCGGCTGCAGGTAGCCCACCCCGCCCACGATCGTGCCGCTCGCCTCGAAACTCGGATTCATCACCAGGATGTCCCCGGCGTCGCGCGGCACGATGTTCACCGCGTCCAACAGGAGCGTGGCATCGCCCTGGGCGGTCGTGGTGAATTCGAGCACGCCGGAATCGCTGGCCGGCGTGAAAACGAGGTTGGTCTGGTAAAACGGCTGGCCGGCGCCGACGGCCAGAATACTGGCGATGTGCGCCAGTTCCTGGCCGGCGAACTTGACCGAAAGGTCAAGCGTCCAGCCCGTGCCGAACTCGCGCGCGTTGTAATAAAACTGGAGCCAGTAGGTCTGGCCCGGCGTGAGGCCGGAAATGTCCTGCGACAGCGTTTTCGATCCTTGGACGAAGCCCACCTGGGTCCGATCGGGCACCAGGCCGTTGTCATAGAACGGCCCGGCGGAGGTGTTCACGCCGGACCCGCCGGTCCAGCCGAGAATCTCCCCGTAGCCGGGAGCGGC
>JAKCAB010000246.1 GCA_021839785.1 bacterium
TCGAGTGGTCGAACACCGTCCAGCAAGCGGCGGCGGCGTGCAGCGATTACTTCCGCTGGAACGCCTTTCTCACCGGCGGCGGCAACGACCACGCCGAAGGCGGCTGGGCGGATCGCGACTACTACGGCCTCGCGCTGGCCTACTCGACCGGCATCCTGAACAAATGGCCGAACGCCTACGCGGCCGCCTGGGGCATGCCCGGCCCCGCGCTGCACCGGCACCAAGCGTTGCAGGACGCCTTCGGCGCCGCGGCCAGCCCGTGGTTCCAGGCCATCGAGGACTGCCAGCACCGCGATGTCGAAGTGCTGATGCTTTACCCGCTGGGCCTGGTCGCGAGCGAAGAGCGCTTCGGCTCGTGGATGGTCCAGTACGGCTACGCAAACTACGTGACCGCCGAGCAACTGCTCCGGCACGGTCGCGTCGCGGATGACGGCTGGATTGAGATGGCGGGCCGACGATTCAACACCGTCGCCGCGCTGTTCGAGCCCTTGCCTCCGGCCGGCTTGCTGCCCTTCCTCGAAGACTTTGTCGCCAAAGGCGGGAAGCTCGTCTGGTCCGGCCCGCCGCCGCGACTCGACCTGGCGGGCGCGCCCGTGCTCGAACGCTGGCAGCGGCTGTGCGGCGTGGCCAATTTGCGATTTACCCAGGAAGGCAACGTGGCCGCCGGCGAAATCGTCAGCTTCGAGGCCACGCTGAAAGCCGTGCCGCCCCAGACGATCCTGACCGATTTCCTGGTGGACCGGATTTACCCGGTCGAGCCGGCCGCGGGAACGGAGGTGGTCGCGCGCGTCGCGGGCCAAACAGCAGGACTGCACTACCGCGTCGGCGAAGGTTCAGCCACATTCCTCGGCTTTCGGCCGCGCGACGATCAGGCGGCCTCGCTTGGTTACGAAGTGCGGACGTGGTTCGAAATCCTCAAGGCGCTGGGTGCCTACCCGGGCGCGGACAATCCGTCGTTGGTTTCGCGCGAATCGCCTTACCTCGCGACGCGCTTCCCGAACGGCACGACGGTCGTCGCGGCACATTTTCGCTCTTACGTCGAGAGCTGGCCGGGTGGATTTCATCGCGATCCCAAGCAGGACGAGGCAGTGCTGGCTGCCAACCCGCTGTCGCCTGACGCGCTTGAACTGCAGGACTTCCGCGTCAACGGCCACGCGGTGGACTTCAAAGGCTCGTTGATTGTCGGGTTCCGGCTCGATGCCGCCCAGCGCTTGATCGCCTTCAGCGGTCACAATTGCGACCGCATCCGGCTCGACGGCCGCGAACACATCTTTGCCGACGCGCCGCTGGCACACCTCGCCTGGGCGCCGGTCCTGGAAAGCCGGCGCGTACCAGGCGGCGCGGTCATGGAGTTGTGGGTCAACGGCTCGGCGAACGTGACCATCCCGTTGCCTGAAGGCGTCGCCGGTGGCCGGTTGTTCACGCAAGGCTCGCGACTCGGATCGGTGGGCCAACCCATCGCCGCCACGGTCGAGGCGGGCCAACTTAAGTTCCGCGCCGAGGCGGCTTGGGGCCACGCCCACCTTTACCTATTGCCCGCCTGAGCCTGGACCGCGCGCACGCGGCGCCCAATCGCGACTTACGGCGAACTGACGCGGTAGAAGCGCGCGGCTGTGCCGACGCTGACCGGTTCGGTGAAGGTGCCTTGAGTCAGGCCGGTGGCGACCGAAGTCCAAGGTCCGCTGAGCGCCGGTGCCGTGGTTACGCTGTAGGTTTGGCCGGCTTCGGCATTCCAAGACAGGGTCACTGAGGCGTTCGCGTTCAGCGCAATGCTCACCGTGCCGATGTCGGTCGGGGGAATTGTGGGCGGTTCGCTCCACCGCTTGCCATCGTATCGCCGGCCCGGCGTGACCGGAGGAGTCCCAACGCTTGTCTGCGCCACGAAGCCGCTGTCGATCGTCGGATAGCGCGTCATCGAACCGCTGCTGCTGACGATCGGCGAGGAATAGACCACGCGTTCGACAATGCCACCGAGCGCGTTGCGGACGATGACGGTGTCGCCGGTGTTGTTCAACGCCAGGCCAGCGCTGCTTTCGCTCGCCGGGATCGAAAGGACATCCAGGTTGGGCAGCATTCCGTTGAGCGGGCCGCCATAGACGATGATGGCGTTCTTGGAGCCGAGCGCGAACGAATCGTAGAACTTGTGCCGCACTTGCACGGCGTCGGCGATGGTCCAGCCGGCGAGGTCAAGGTCGGTGCTGCTCAGATTGGCTATCTCCAAGTATTCGTCGTGCTGGCTGGGATTGTCGCTGGGCGGGTCGCGGTGCAGCGGGTTGAACTGCGGCGCGGCGGTGTCGGTGCTCGGGTTCGCCAGGTACTCCGTGACGGCGACCTGCTGTTCCGCGGCGGTCGGGACGTAGATTTGCCAAGTCGTGGTGTTCGTGGCGCCGGCGTTCCAAGCCAGCAATGTCACCCCGTACAACTGGCCGGCCTCGGCGGCGGTCGGGTTAAAGCTGAACGTGCCTTCGACGCTCGCGCCGCTGGTGGTCGCGAAATCCCATTGCGCCGATGCGGGCAGGCCGGCCTGGTCTGGTTGAACGGTGACGCTCCCGCCCAGCGGATCGGTGACGGCGATTTGAATCGTCAGTTTTTCTCCCGGCCGCAGACCCATCTCGGTGAAGGTATTCGTCGGCAGGTCGCCAGGGCGGACGAGATTTTCCACCACGTTTGTGAACCGCACGGTGGGCGCCTTGGTGGCGGTGAGGATGTCGGCGAACCGCGACGGCAGAATCTGGTAGCCGGAATCGCGCGGGTCGCTGTTGTCGAACTGCGACAAGGCACCCACGACGGCGAACGGTCCAGTGGGGACCGCCTGGCCGCCGATGTCCGTGTATTTGTTCACGAACAGAGCGAACGGAAACCCGCCTTCGTCGGTGACGGTGACGGTTTTGCCAGCGGGAAAGGTGGCCACGTCAGGCGGCAGCGTCAGGTTCGTGAAGGTCAAGAGGCGGCCTTCCCAGTTGGCCTCCAACTCGGTGGCGGTCAGGGCGGCCAGTTCGGTCGGGCTGGTGGCGCGGGGCGCGGGCAGCGCATTGCCGGTGCTGAGCGTGGTGACTTCGTGCTGGGCCTGGTCGGCGTCGGGATAAAGCTCCAGCAAACCGTTGTATTGCGAGAGCGGTCCCGTCACCCGGACCCTGGCGCCGGCAGGCGGAACGATACCGGCCACGTGGTTGTGAAACACCGCGATCCCGCCGGTGTCGTCCTGAAGGTAAAACAGGCCGCCGGTCGCGCTCGTGAGGTTGGTCCACGTCGTGACGATGCCTTCGACGGTGAAGAGTGTGTTGGTGTCGGTGAGACCGAAATTCACCGGGTCCACCAAGGAGCGCAGGTAAGCGATGTTCGTCACCACGCCGGCGGGGGGCGGGTTGGTCACGGTCAGGATGGCTTCATCACTGGTGGCTGAACCAAAGCTGTTGCTGACGATGACGCGGTACGGTCCGGCGTCGGCGTCGGTCACACTGTCTAGCGTCAGCGTGGCACCGGTCGCGCTCGGCAAGTTCGTGAGCGCGTGCAGCCATTGGTAGCCCAGCGGCTCCGCGCCAATGGCGACGACGGTAAACACGGCCTTGGTGCCCGCAGCCACCGTCAGGCTTTGCGGCTGTTTGGTGATGGCTGGCTCGTCAGGGACGGCCTCGAAAAGCTCCTCGAAACTGGTGGCCACCCGCAGATCATCCACCACCAACGTCCCCATGCCAGATGCCTCTCGGAACGCAAAGGCGACGATGTCGTTGGCCGTCGCGGTGTCGGTGGCGTTCACGCCGGGATCGGCTTCGGAAGCGGGATCGACCCAAAGCGTGGTTGCCTGGGTATCGATTTCGTACCGCACCACGACGGTGTAGGTAGTGCCGAGCGAGAGATCGGTTTCCAGCGGTGTGGCCGTGTTGGCACCCTTGGAAATGCCGAGCCGGAACTTGCCGGTCTCAGCGCCGGCGGCGGTGGCAAAAATCTTGGCGTTGTACCCGGTAGTGGCGTTTTTGAAATGGGCGAAGTACGTGCCAGTGCTGCTGGGGAGGGCGGTGAAGGTCGCCTTGAACGCTGTGTAGAGCACGGTGGCGCTGTCCTTCGCATACGGCCCGCCTCCGAGCGTGGCATTCAAATCTTCGGATTGCGATTGGGTCAGCGTGATTGCGCCCGAGGCGATAATCACCTGGCCGGCCGTGCCGCTGTGGTTCACCCACCTGCCGGCCGAGACATCGGTGAGCGAGCCGTCGGGATAGCTGAAGTCTTCATTCAGCAGGACGCCGGCCTGAACCACAGTGGCCAGACTGAGCAGGCAGAGGCTGAGTTGAATCGATTTCATTGCGTGTCTCCTTGGGTGCTTATTGCTGAGGTTTACTAGCGGTTCGGATTCCAGATCACGTCCGGGTTGAACTTTTCGAGGGCGGCGCCGGTGCCGTTGGTGATGTAGGCACGGCGGAAATAAGCGGCGTGGCCGTCCACGAAGACGAGGTTGCCGCCGGCGTCGTTGTGGCGTTTGGTGAACCGTTCGCTGCGCGCGGCCGGGAAGATGCCGTTGCGGTTCGGATCGGTGCCGCCAGCGGTGTAGTTTTCCAGTGTCGGACTGAACGTGGCATCAACGAGCAGCACCACCGCGCTGGGATTCAGAATCGAGCCGAGCT
>JAKCAB010000726.1 GCA_021839785.1 bacterium
CCGCAACGGCCGGTTGACCAGGCGCTCCCGCGCCAACAACCAGCAGCCCAGCCGGTAAATCTCCCGCGCACCCGTCACGGGTTCCTCGACCGAGAACTGGCGCGTGAGCGTGGTGAAGTCGCCGTAGCGGAGCTTGACCTGAACGGTGTGCGCCGCCAGTCGCCGCCGTTGGAGCCGGCCGGCGATATCATCGGCCTGCTCTTTCAAGCACGCCCGCAGTGTCGGCCGGTCATCCGTGTCGTGGAGGAAAGTGTTCTCCGCGCTGATGCTCTTGACCTCCTCACTGAGATCCAACGGCCGGTCGTCCTCGCCCCAGGCAAACCGCTTCAACTCCCGCCCCCACGAGCCAACGACCGCGCGCAAATCGCCCGGGTAATCCTGCAAGTCGCCGACGGTTCGAACCCCCACCCGCGCCAGCGCTTGCTCGGTCACGGGCCCGATGCCATGCAACGAACGCACCGGCAACGGCCGCAGAAACGCCGCTTTCCCAGACTCGCTGATCAGCGTGAGACCGTCGGGTTTTTGGTAATCGCTGGCGAGCTTGGCAAGCAACTTGTTCGGGGCGATGCCGATTGTGGCGGTAAGTCCGCGCCGGGCGAGGATGGCCTGCTTGATCGCCACCGCAAACGGCCGGGCCGCTTCGAGGCTGGCGGCGGCGGAAGCCACCTGGCAACGCCGCGACACGTCCACGTACGCCTCGTCGATGGACACGGGTTCGATCCACTCGCCGGCGTGCTCGCGCACGATGGCCATGACTGCGCGCGACTCTTCCTGGTAGGCTTCCATGCGTGGGCGGAGAAAAACGCCTTTCGGGCAGAGCCGGCCGGCGGTCGCGCTTGGCATCGCGGAGCGCACGCCGAAAAGCCTAGCCTCGTAGCTCGCCGCACAAACCACCCCGCGCTGGGTGGGCGGCGAACCGACGATCACCGGACGCCCTTTCAGCGCGGGATTGTCCCGTTGCTCCACCGACGCGTAGAAGGCGTCCATGTCGAGATGCAGGATGACGCGGAACATCGCAATCGCCACCGGCAAGAACCGCTGGCCTGGCCGGGCGAAGCGTGGCTTGGACTCTGGCACGCGCAAGCGGCTTCTGGCGGCCCGCTTGGACCGGCGAACCGGTTGACGCCGGTCAAGGTCGCATGCGGCAAAGCCCGCTTTCTTCTGCGCACGATGAAGCCATTCTGGAATTGGAGCGCCCTGACTCGGATCGCCGCCTTGGGCACCTTGACGGTCTGCGCACTCGTGGTGGCAGAGGACGCGGCGGATGTGCATCCGTTGCCGCCGCCCGCCGTGTCGGCCGGCAAGCCGCTGATGCAGGCACTCAAAGAGCGCCAGACCCGGCGCGATTTCAAACCCGACCCGCTCACCGATCAACAAACCGCCGATCTGCTCTGGGCGGCGTTCGGCGTCAACCGGCCGGCCATCGACCACCGCACCGCACCTTCCGCCAAAAACTCGCAGGAGATCGACGTGTATGTGGCCCGCGCCGACGGGCTGTTTCTTTACGAGGCCAAAGCACACAGTCTCCGCAAGGTGGCCAGCCAGGACCTGCGTTTGCTGACGAGCGGTCAGGACTTTGCCAAAACGGCGCCGCTCGCCTTGATCTACGTGGCCGATTACACGCGCCTGAAAGACACCCAACCGGAGGACGCGCGGCTTTACGCGGCGTTCGACGCCGGCTGCATTTGCCAGAACGTCTATCTCTTTTGCGCCTCGGAAGGCCTGGCGACGGTCGTGCATGACCTGAACCGCGAACCGCTCGCCCAGGCCATGAATCTGCGCGAAGGCCAGCACGTCGTCATGGCCCAGGCGGTCGGCCTTCCCCAATGACATCCGACCAGGCAGGAGCCGTCACCGCCGTCCTTGTAAGCGGGTGTCCGAACCGCGTAGCGTCCCGGCATGGCCGACCTGCTCGTCGTCGTTCGTGAGACGATCCGCCACCACGGCTTGCTGAAGGCCGGGGAAAAGGTGGTCGTCGCCGTGTCGGGTGGCTGCGACTCGATGGTCTTGCTGCACCTGCTGAACCGGCTGGCGGAGGAGGCGAACTGGCCGCTGACAGTCGCGCATTTCAACCACCAGCTCCGCGGTGCCGCGAGCGACGCCGACGAAAAGCTCGTGGTCCGAACCGCCGAACAAAGCGGGCTCTTGTGCATTTGTGGACGCGCCGACGTTCGCGCGCACGCACGCTCGCAAGGCGTCTCGATCGAGATGGCGGCGCGCGCGCTGCGGCACGAGTTTTTGGCACGCGCGGCGGTCCAGGTCGGCGCCGGCAAAGTCGCCCTGGCGCATCATGCGGACGATCAAGTCGAGACGTTTTTCCTCCGCCTGCTGCGAGGCGCCGGCGGCGAGGCGCTGGCGGGCATGCGCTGGATCGCACCTTCGCCGGCCAACCCCGACGTGGCCTTGATCCGACCGCAGCTTGAAGTGCCCAAGGCCGATCTGCTCGATTATGCGGAGGAGTTCGGCGTGGCTTTCCGCGAAGATGCCAGCAATCGTCGCCTCGACACGCAGCGGAACATGGTTCGCCGCCGGCTCGTTCCGTTGGTCCGGCGGTTCCTTCAGCCCGCGCTCAACGCGTCGGTGCCGCGGTTGATGACGATGCTCGGCGACGAAGCGGCCTTTGCCAGTGAAGCCGCGCAGCAGTGGCGGTCGAGCCGGCGACGGGAGCGGTTCGAATCGCTGCATCCGGCGGTGCAAAGACAGGTCATCCGCGCCCAACTCAGCGAGCTGGGCGTCCTGCCAACGTTCGAACTGGTCGAGCAACTCCGGCGCGAACCGGATGTGCCCACCTGCGCGCCGGCCGGTTTGCGAATCTGGCGGGACGATGTCGGCAACGTCCATCTCGGTCAGGCCACTCAACCCGAGTTCACGCCCCAACGGCTCGACTTGATTCTGTCCGCGGCCGCCGGCCAGGCGCAGTTCGAGGCGTTGGCTTTCCACTGGAGAATTCTCGATCGCCGCCCCGGAGCCGTGGGCGTTGTCCGCCCAGTGCCGGGCCGCGAACAATTCGACGCCGAGCAGGTGGGCCGGCGGATCACGCTCCGCCACTGGCAGCGCGGCGATCGCTTTCAGCCGATCGGCCTGGGTCAGTCGGCGAAGCTCCAGGACTTGTTTGCCAACGCCAAAGTGCCTCGCGCAGAGCGGCACGAGCGAATCGTGGCCGTGGCCGAGAACGGCGAACCGTTTTGGGTGGAAGGCTTCCGGATCGGCGAGCGGTTCAGACTTTCGCTTCGCACTCGCCGGGTTTTTGACTGGCGCTGGCAGCCCGGAGAACGAACCGCGGCGAACCCCCGTCCGCCCACCAGCACGGTTGCGTCGCCAAAACGCGCGTGCTAGCTTCGGCGGGCTTGGAATTTTCGATGTCTGAAGAACGCAACAACAATAGCAATCGCCCCGACCGCAAAGCCGGCGAATCGCGCGTGCCGCCGCGGGCCTGGCTCCTCTGGCTGGCCATCCTCAGCCTGATCCCGCTGCTGGTCTTCTTCAAAGACCACACCGAGTCGCGCTACCGCGTTCTGAGCCACACCGAGTTTCTCGATCTCGTTAACCGCGATCAGATTCAAGAAGCCACCATCCACTACAACCCGCAGTCGCCGTTGCGCGAGATCACCGGGAAGCTGGTGCCGGCGGAGAGTACCAAAGGCCCTCTGGAGTTCCGCCTGGAAACGCGGGTCAGCGAGTCGCTCGAAGACAAGTTGCTGAACACGGGCAAGTTCAAGGTGGCCGAACCGAACACCATGTTGATGAACCTGGTTTACGGCATCCTGCCCTTCCTGTTGCTGGCCGCGCTGGTTTATTTCTTCCTGATCCGCCAGATCAAGATGGCGGGCAAAGGCGCGCTGAGTTTCGGCAAGAGCCGGGCACGCATGCTCAACAAGGAGAAGAACCGCACCACGTTCAAAGACGTGGCCGGCGTGGAGGAAGCCAAGGACGAAGTCTGCGAGCTGGTGGAATTCCTCAAGGACCCGAAGAAGTTTCAGCGGCTGGGCGGGCGCATCCCGAAAGGCATCCTGATGGTTGGGCCGCCAGGCACCGGCAAGACCCTCCTCGCCAAAGCCATCGCCGGCGAGGCCGACGCGGCGTTTTACAGCATCAGCGGTTCGGATTTCGTGGAGATGTTCGTCGGCGTGGGCGCGAGCCGCGTGCGCGACATGTTCGAGCAGGCGCGCAAGAACACGCCCTGCCTGGTGTTCATCGACGAAATCGACGCCGTGGGCCGCAGCCGCGGCCACGGTCTGGGCGGTGGCAACGACGAGCGTGAGCAGACACTCAACGCCTTGCTGGTGGAGATGGACGGCTTCGACACACAGGACGGCATCATCATCATCGCCGCCACGAACCGCCCGGACGTGCTCGACCCCGCGTTGTTGCGGCCCGGCCGTTTTGACCGCCAGATCACGGTGAACCTGCCCGACGTGCGCGGCCGGGAGGCGATTCTCAAGGTGCATTCGCGCAACGTGAAGCTCGCCCCCGGTGTGGACCTGGCCATCATCGCGCGCGGCACTCCGGGCTTCTCGGGCGCAGAACTGGCGAATCTGTTAAACGAGGCAGCGCTCCTCGCCGCCAGGTTAAACAAGAAAGCCATCACGCTGGCGGAACTCGAAGAGGCGCGTGAC
>JAKCAB010000350.1 GCA_021839785.1 bacterium
CCCGGGCGGCGAGGGCGCTTTGAATCTTCGTGGTCGCCTCGCCCAGTTGGATCATGTCCGAAATGGTCTGCACGATCTCGACGCCGGGATGGCGGGCGACCACTTCGCGCACGCCTTCGTCGCGCTTGCGCGTGTTCACGTCGGTGACCGCTTCCAGCACATTGAGGATTCGCCCCCGGCCGCCCAGCAGGCGGATCAATTCCTCGGTGGCGGTCATGGCCGCGCCTTTCACGTCGGTCGCGATGGTGAACGGCGCGGGCGTCGGCAAGGACGGTTCGGCGCCGAAGACGACGACGTGCTGGCCGCGGCTGCGGAGCAACTTGAACAAGCCGTTCGCGCCCGCCGGATCGCCAGGGTACAGGCTGAACGCCCGGTAACCTTGCGTCGAGAGCGCCTCCACGTTCACGTTCTGGTTATCCTGTGTCCACTCCTGGCCGACCGTGCAATGGATCGCGATGCCGGCGTCGCGGGCGAACGCCTCCACGCCCGACCGCACCTCGGCGATGTAGGGGTGAACCGCGTTGCCATACCAGACAATCGGTTCCCGCGCGACGGTGTGCCGCGTGAGCTTCACGCCCGTAATGACGGCGGCGATCGCCACGACGCAGGAAATGGGAATAACGTTCCGCATGTGCTGGTGTGTGCCGCCGGAGCTTAAGCACGCCCCGCCGCCAAGCGCTCGCTCAAAATGCGATTCCCGAAACGCCATGAAACGCTTGGCCGCGCCCGGCGAGGCGGCCATCCTGCGCGGGTGAACACGATCCGAACCTTGGGGAATCGCTGTCTGCCAGCGTTTTCTCTCCGCTCGCTGCGGGTACCGCGGCCGGTCGGGCCGGCGCTGCTCGTGTTGGCTCTGGCCGTCCGCTGGTTGGAGGTGTCGGGCGGCGACGCGGCCGCCCCGGCGGAGGCCACGATCACGGTCCGCGCGGGCGAGGTCGTCGGCCCGATCTCACGCCTGCTCACCGGCGCCTGCCTGGAGGACGTGAACCACGAAGTCTATGGCGGCCTGTACAGCCAGATGATCTTTGGCGAGAGCTTTCAGGAACCCGCGCCCACTGTGCCGCCAGCCGGCTTTCACGCCTTCGGCGGAACCTGGCGCGTCGAGAACGGCGAACTCGCCGCCGCGGGAGGCGACGGACCAAAACTGGTCAGCGAACAACCGGCTTTCGACCGCGGCGAAGTCGGCGTGGAAATTCAGTTCGCCGACCGCACCACGGGCAACGCGGGCTTGATTGTGAAGGCGAACCAGCCCGGCGTGGGCGCCGACAACTTCGACGGCTACGAGGTCTCGCTCGACGCGGCGGCGGGTGTGCTCCGGTTGGGCCGGCACCGCCATAACTGGGAGTTGATCCGCGACACGCCTTGCGACGTGCCGGTTGGCACCTGGATTCCGTTGGTGGTGAAGCTCACCGGGCAAACGCTGGAAATCGTGGTCAACGGCAAGTCCGTGGTCACGTTCGACGACGGTGACCGCGCTCTGCGCGCCGGTGCGGTAGGTCTGCGGACCTGGCAATGCGCAGCCCAGTACCGGAACCTCTGGGTCCGAACCGGCGGGGTGACCACGCCGCACGCGTTCCGGCAGGACGCCCCGGCCGCGTTCGAGGTCAGCGGCATGTGGCGCGGCGGGCGGCGGACGGCCACCCGGAGCCGTATCGGCTGAAGCACCTCGAACTCGGCAACGAGGAGCGCGTGGACGAAACCTACTGGAACAAGTTCAAACCGCTCGCCGAGGCCATCTGGGCGAAGGACCCGGACATCGTTCTGGTCGTCGGCGACTTCGCGTACGGCGCGCCCATCCGGGATTGGTTTGCCTTCCGCGGCGCGGCCTCCGGCATTACCACACTGGCAGCTCACCAAAAGATCCTGGCGCTGGCGCGGCAAGCCGGCTGCGCTGGCCGCGCTCAAGCCCGGCGAGGTCGTGCTCGATCTCGGGAGCGGCGGCGGCTTCGACGTGTTCATCGCCGGCCGCAAGGTCGGTCCGACCGGCCGCGCCATCGGCGTGGACATGACGCCGGAGATGCTCGGCAAAGCCCGCCGCAACGTCGCCGCCTACCGCGAGCAGACCAGCCTGAACAACGTTGAGTTCCGCCTCGGCGAAATTGAGCACCTGCCCGTGGCTGACGATTCCGTGGACGTAATCATCTCCAACTGCGTGCTCAATCTCTCGCCGGACAAGCCGCAGGTCTGGCGCGAAATGGCCCGCGTGCTCAAGCCCGGCGGCCGGGTCGCGGTTTCGGACATCGCCTTGCTGAAGCCGCTGCCCGCGGAAGTGCTCAAGCTGGTCGAAGCCCTTGTGGGCTGTGTGGCCGGCGCCGTGCTCGTCCGCGAGACCGAGAGTTATGCGCGTGCCGCCAGCCTGGCCAATGTCGAGGTGCGCGTGAAACCGGAGTACGTCGCCGCGATGGAGAATTTCGAGGACCCCTTGTATCGCCAGATCGTGGAACATCTCCCGGCCGGCACCAAGGCCTCCGACTTCATCGCCAGCACCGAAGTTACCGCCCGCAAGCCCGGCCGGGCCTGCGCCTGCGGCGGGTGTTAACGAGACGCACAGCGTCTTTTCCTGCAACGCATCGACGGGCGTTGTGTGAGCCCGACCCTGATATGTGGCCGGGTACAACTCGCGCCCGATTTCTTGAGAACCTGCCAGCAGCTTCTACGCACCTCACCAGCGACTTCAAGGTGTCGGGAGCTGACCGGCCTTGGCGGTGGGAACCGTGAGGTGCGAGAAGCCCGCCTTGACCACGAGGGAGCTTCGACGGTTTACCACCCGCCGATTTCCATGTCGTCCATGTTTCCCGGGACAAAGCCGGCGCTGTCGCGCGGCCGGCTGAAGACAAACCGATCCTGAGACTGATGTTGGTCCCGTACGCCGCGGTCGTGCGATCGGCGGTGGAGGACCGCTCGAAAAGCACGCCGCCCGGAGAGTTCAGGCCGATCCTGGACTCTCGGGGCGGACAGGCTTCAGCGGGTGGACTCGGCACTCCAAGCCCGCCACCGATTAAGAGTAGTCGCGCGCCGCTATTCCTCGCGCAACGCTCGCGGATACGGCGGCACGTACGGGTTGGCAATGCTGTGAACCTTGGCGGGACTGAAGTCGGCATCGCTGCCGTGGCAAACCTCACAAGTCTCCACTTCGTCTCCGCTCCACGGATCCGCGGGTGTGGGATCGTAGGTCATGAGATTGCCGTGGGTCTGCGCCGCGTCGGCGTCGTGACAGGCCAGACAGGCCAGGCGTGACGGCTTTTCCGTCCACGTGATGCTCTTCGGGTCGCTGTGGCACTTGGTGCAGTTGCGCACGTCTTGCGGGAAGATGATTTGCGCGATGCCTTTGGTGTTTTCGTCGGGCTTGTCGAGGTAGTTCCCGTAGTGAACCCCGTGGACCCGCCGGGACAACGGCGCCGCCCCGAAACCGCTGTTGGAGGCCGTCCAAGTGGTCTTGCCCGGTGTTTGGCGTTCGTAGTCATGGCACGCCTTGCAGATGTCCGGCGTGAAGGTGACGGCGAAGTACCCGCCATGCATCCTCGTGTCACCGTGGCAGTCGGTGCAGCTTGCAGCCACCAGAGGTTCGACATTCGTCGTTCCCACCTGGAAGTTCAGATAAGCCGTCCCACCAAGCGGGGCGTTCGGCATGACCTCGACGAAGGCCGTGTAGGTTCCCGCAGCCAGATTGGTGATGGTACCAAGCTGGTAAACAATGCTGTCCGAAGTCCGGGTGATGCGCGGATCCGCCTTGCTCGGATCCTGGAGGACGCGCAAGTCGTTGTTGGCATAGTAATGATTCGGATCCGGATTGGCGGCCGCCGTGGTGAGCACAGGCACGGTATGGTCGCGTGGGCCGTACACGAACAAGTTCGCGCGCTTCCACTCATTTGGCTGGACGTTCGTCGAAACCAACGGCTCGACGATGGTGGCGGGATCGATCGCCAGGGCCGTGGCGACGTCGGTGATCTTGATGGTCACCTGCGGTGCTTCGCCGGCCACGAAGTACTTTCCGTTGGCGGGAGCCGACATCGACAGGTCCACCGCCTGCTTGAAGGCCGGCGGAGCCACTAGGTGCGCGGCGGCGGTCGAGATGAAGGACTCGTCCGGCGACGGATCGGCGCCGTGGCAGAGCAAGCACTTGGTATCGTCCGACTGTTTTCCGCCCACATGGGCAACCATGTCGGCGGGTTTGTCGGCCGGCGCCCCGAACCAGACCGTATCGTGGCACGAGCCGCAGGCAGCGCGCGTAGGCGTTGTCTTCCAGCGGTCATCAGCATGGCAGGCGGTGCAGTTCCGGACATCCGCCGGGAACGCGAGCGGCACGTAATCCCGGAAATTGCCATTCACCGAATTGGTGTTGAACGCCCGCTGCAGGCCTTCGCCCATGTGGACGCCGTGGACGCGCAGCACGATGGCGTCCGGCACTTTGCCGCCGGCGACGGAGGCGTCGTTGTACGCGGCGTAGCCGTCGTTGTTGTGGCACAGGATGCAGGACGTCACCGGCTCGTAATCCAAGTCCCAACTGCCGGTTGGCGAGCGACCTACATCGATGTGATGCATGTAGATCTTACCGCTGATAGTCCCCAGGTGGCAATCGGCGCACTTTTCCCTGGCCACCACCGGACTCT
>JAKCAB010000847.1 GCA_021839785.1 bacterium
GGCATCGTGCGACCGGACGAGGGCGCGGTGCGGTTCCAAGGCCGGTCGATCGCGGCGCTCGCGATGCACCAGCGCGCGCGGCTGGGCATCGGTTACCTCACGCAGGAACCGTCGGTGTTTCGGAAGCTCACGGTGGAGCAAAACCTCCTGGCCATTCTCGAAACGTGCAAAATGAGCCGCGACGAGCGCAAGTTGCGGCTCAAGTACCTCCTGGACGAACTCGATCTCGCCCCGCTCGCCAGGAGCAAGGCGTACCAGCTTAGCGGCGGCGAGAAACGCCGGCTCGAAATCACCCGCGCGCTGGTCACCAGCCCCAAGTTGATGTTGTTGGACGAGCCGTTCAGTGGCATCGACCCCATCGCGGTCTATGAGGTTCAGAAGATCGTGCGCCGCCTCAAGGAACGCGGGTTGGGCATCTTGATCACCGACCACAACGTCCGCGAGACGCTCAAGCTGGTCGAGCGCGCCTACGTGATCCACAAAGGCGAAGTGCTCTGCGCCGGCCCGGCGGAGTACCTCGTCAACGACCCGAAGGCGCGGGAGATCTACCTCGGACCGGAGTTCAACCTCTGACGAGAGCATCCCGAAGTTGTCGGCGTATCAGACCCAGCGAATTCCGGAGCGCCGGCTTGCAGCCGGCTTGAGACGCAACTTGTGGTCCCGAGACCGGCTCAGGCGCAAACCCGACTGCAAGCCGGCGCTCCAGCGACAGCTTCGGGAGGCACTGACCTCTGACCGCGCCCGCACTTTGGCGTTGCGTGGCGGGGCTTGGCCGGCACGCTGGGCGCGTCAATTCCCAGTCGGACACGCGCACACATGAAGGCACCCAAGCCGCTCACCGTTCGGCGCTTCTTTGAGGAAGCCCGAGACCGTCTCAGCCTCAGCCTGGCCGCCGGCGAGCCGGGGCTGGACCGGGTCATTCGCGAACCCACCGTCAACCGCCCCGGCCTGCTGCTGGCCGGCTTTGACCAATACTTCGCCAAACACCGCATCCAGGTCATGGGCAATGTGGAGATGCACTACCTGGAGTCGCTGGGGGAGGACACGCGCCGCCAGCGCCTGGCGGACCTGCTGTCCAAGCCGATTCCCGGCGTGGTGTTCTGCCGTGGTTATCACCCGGACGAAGTGGTGCGGAACCTGGCCGAAGCCGCGGCCGTCCCGGTGTTCAACTGCCCGCGGGTCACCATGGACTTCATCAACCAGGCCACGCTCGAACTCGAAGACTATTTTGCCGCGACGGACATCGTGCACGGCAGCATGGTGGACATCCTGGGCATCGGCGTGTTGATCACGGGCTCGCCCGGCATCGGCAAAAGCGAATGCGCGATCGGCCTGATCGAACGCGGCTACAGCCTGGTCGCCGACGATGCCACGCAAATCCGCCTCCACGCCGGCCGCGAACTGATCGGCACCTGTCCGGCCACGGGGCGGCATTTCATGGAAGTGCGCGGCATCGGCGTGGTGGACGTGCCGGCCATGTTCGGCATCAAAGGCATCCGCACCGAGAAGCGGGTGGACCTCGTGGTCACGCTCCAGGAATGGCAACCGGGCATGGAGATCGAACGCGTCGGCGAACGCCTCCAGACGATGAACCTGCTGGGGATTCCTTTGCCCCACATGACCATTCCGGTTTCACCGGGACGCGACGCCGCGCGGCTCGTGGAGGTGGCCGCGTTTCACATGAAGTTGCGGATTCTGGGCTACAACCCCGCCGTGTCGCTGAACGAAGCGCTGATCGAAGCGATGAAGAAGCCGGCGGCCGGGTAAGCGCGGAGCGCCGGTCAGAGCGCCTTGCGGGGGTTCTTCCGCGGCTTGTTCGGATCGGACTTGTGCCAGAAGTGGATCGAGAAAAGCGTCACGCCCTCGGCCCGCCCCGTTTCGGGATTCAACGAAAGATTCTGCAGGCCATCGCCGTATTCGGGCGGCGGCAACGGATTGAGGAGCTGGAGCGGTTGTTTCATCTGGGCGACCTGGCTGACCAGGCCGCCGTACCTGACGCCGGAGTCGGGGATGGGCTTGGGCACCGCCAGCTCCGACAGCCGCACCAACGCTGCGTTGGTCGCTTGCTTGGGGCCACTCTCGATCGTGGCGAAGGGCGCGATCACAGGCTGAGCCGGCGCGGCATTCGTGGTTTGGGGTGAACTCTTGGCCTTGGCGGCGTCCTGCGCGCGGCCGACCGCCACCCCCAACGCCACCACAGTGACGAACCCACAGACGATGGAGAGGTTGCGTTTCATGCGTTTTGCCAACGCCAACTTCCGGCAGAGCCGCGGCCCTGTCAACTTCACCGTGCACAGGCCGGCATCCGCCAACGCCGAGGCGGCTGGGAAACCGCCAGGCTCAACGTTCTTAACCCGGCGGACGTTCAGCCGCCCAGCTCGCGGCGGCGTTTCCAGAGGTCTTTCGGTTTGAAAATGCCGACCGGCGTCAAGATGCCGGTGATCAACTCCGGCGGCGTCACGTCGAAACCAGGATTCCGCGCGCCGCTGGTCGGGTTGGCAACGCGGACGTACACGCGGGCCCCCGCTTTGCGCCTGCGGGATCCGGCTTTCGGATCGGCGAGCGTGCCCCAGGCGCTCAACACCTCGCTCCCCGTTCGTTCTTCGATCGGAATGTCCCGCCCCGACCGCAGATTCCAGTCGATCGTGGAGAGCGGAATGGCGACGTAGAAAGGAATCCCGTGCCGGTGTGCGAGCACCGCCTGGGTGTAAGTGCCGATCTTGTTCGCCACCTCGCCCGTGCGCCCCAGCACGCGATCGCTGCCGACGATCACCAAATCAATCTCCCCGCGCTGCATCAGGTGACCGGCGGCGTTGTCGGCGATCACTTCGTGCGAAATGCCTTGCTGGGCCAGCTCCCAGGCGGTGAGGGAAGCTCCCTGGCTGCGCGGCCGGGTTTCGTCGCAGAAAACATGGAACCGCCGGCCGGCCGCCTGGGCCGCGTACAGCGGTGCAGTGGCGGACCCGATGTCCACGAACGCCAACCAGCCTGCGTTGCAGTGCGTCTGCACCCGCAGGCCGTCGCGGATGAGCGGCGCGCCGTGCCGGCCGATCGCCTCGCAATGCGCCACGGCCTCGTCGGCGAAAGCGCGCGCCGCCGCCAGCGCCAGCGCCTGCTGCTCTGCCACGGTCCGCCCCGCCGCCATGCGCCGCCGGATTTCGTTCATCGCGTTGACCGGGTCCACCGCGGTGGGGCGGGCGTCCGCGAGGGTGCGGTAAACTGTTTCGACCTGCGCCGCGAACCGGGCAAGGCCGCCGCCCCGAAACGCGCGCGCGCCTTGGGCCAGACCAAAGGCCGCCGTGGCACCGATGGCTCCCGCGCCGCGCACGATCATGTCGGTGATGGCGCGGGCGGTTTCCCGGTAATCGCGGGTGGCGACCACTTTGAAGGTGTGCGGAAGCAGACGCTGCTCGATCAACCGGACCGCGTTCCGCGTCTCGTCGAAGTCCACCGTGCGAAAGTGACGGCGCCGGCCGCGGACCAGAACGTTCATGGCGGATGCGAGTGGCAGAGGTCGCCGGGCTATTCCACCCGGACGTGCAGCGAGCGGACGCGGTCGCGCAGCTTGCGGTAAAGCGGGTGTTTCCGGAAACCGGCCAGATCGGGGTCGCGGGCGAGCCAGCGAAACTCGCGGTAGCCCGCGTCGATGGCGCGGTTCAAGGCGTCGTAAGCGGCTTCGTGGTTCTCGGTGAGCGCGTAGCTGCAGGCCAGGTTGTATTGGGCGTGAGGATCTTCCGGGCGGAGCCGGGCGACCCGTTCATCCACCTTCAAGCCTTCATTGAAGTGGCCCCGCCGGACATAATCGTCGCCCAGCAACTGCAAGGCCTCGACATAAGAGGGATCGCGGCGCGTCAGGCCGGCGAGAAAACCGATCTCGATGTCAAGGTCACGCTGCTCCTGGTGACTGAGTTTGCGTTTGCCGCGCTTGCTCATGTTCGTCGGGCAAATGATGGCGACGAACTCCGCCAAGTCAAGGGGTGCGCCCGCCTGGCAGGGTCCCGATTTCAAATGGGTGGCTGCGCCGCGGCGACGGCACCGGGCGTGTGGCAGTCCCACCGCCATCAAATCAGGACACCACCGGCACCCGGCGAAACGCTCACTGGCCTGGCGCGAAATCAGATCGCCTGGGCCGGTGCGGGCCGGCAAATGTTCCGCCGGCCGGGCCGCGGCGAACCGCCCCCGGGTCGCCGGGAAACCGCTTGACAGGCGGTTGACCTTGACTGGACGCTTCGCAGCCACGAGAGCGATCTGCTCTGCAAGTTCGACGGCGATCCCCGGCAGGCCCGGGCGCGAGCCACGATGAGTTCCGCTGTGCAATGAAACGTGAGAGTTACGCGACGGTCCTGAACAAGCCGGGGAATGGTGCTCCCCATGCCAGCCCCGTGCCCCGAGTTCCTTCGCCCACTGGTGGCGACGGCGGACCGTCGGCGAAGCGCGCGCCGGCCCCGCATCGGCCGGCGCATCTCAGGTCGTTGCACTTGTTCGACAAGGTGCGGAGCTTCAAGAGCGCCGACCAGGTTCGATCGCTCGGCCTGTACCCGTATTTTCGGACCATCTCCTCCGCGCAGGACACCGAGGTGCTCATCAATGGCAAGCAAAGATCG
>JAKCAB010000166.1 GCA_021839785.1 bacterium
AGCCCTCCGCTGCGAACCGAGCGTCCCGGTCTGCGCGCCCACCGGCTTGCGCGTCTGGCGGGACAGCGACGGCGGCATCCACTCCGGCGAAGTGAATCGGCCTGAATTCGACCCCCGCCGGCTTGACCTCGTCTTGTCCGCGACCGCCGGTCAAGGACAGTTCGCGTCGCTGGCATTCCGTTGGCGCATTCTCAACCGCCGCGCCGGACCGGTGGCTCGCTTGCGCCCGATGAAGTGGCGCGAACGATTCGACGCCGATCAAGTAGGCCGGCGCATCACGCTGCGGCACTGGCAACGCGGCGATCGTTTTCAACCAATCGGCTTGGCGGAGTCCGTGAAACTCCAAGACTTGTTCGCCAACGCCAAGGTGCCGCGGGCCGAGCGGCACACGCGGATCGTGGCCGTGGCTGAGGACGGCGAACCGTTTTGGGTGGAAGGCTTTCGGATTGGCGAGCGGTTCAAGCTCACGCCGCGCACCCGCCGGATTTTGGACTGGCGCTGGCAGGCGGGCGGGCGCGCCGCGTTGCCCGGCCGGATGGCCACCAGCGTGGTTGCGTCGCCAAAACGCGCGTGCTAGCTTCGGCCGGCTTGTAATTCTCGATGTCTGAAGAACGCAACAACGAAGGTAATCGCCGTGACCGCAAGGCGGGCGATTCGCGCGTGCCACCGCGGGCTTGGCTGCTCTGGCTGGCCATTCTCAGCCTCATCCCGCTGCTGGTCTTCTTCAAAGACCACACCGAATCGCGCTACCGCGTTCTGAGCTACACCGAGTTCCTCGATCTCGTAAACCACGATCAAATTCAAGAAGCCACCATCTACTACGATCCGCAGTCGCCGCTGCGCCAGATCACCGGCCGACTGGTGCCGGCGGAGAGTGCCAAAGGCCCTTTGGATTTCCGCATTGAGACGCGGGTGAGCGAGGCGCTGGAAGACAAGCTGTTGAACACCGGCAAGTTCAAGGTGGACAAGCCGAACACCCTGCTGATGAATCTGGTGTACGGCATCCTGCCCTTCCTGCTCTTGGCCGCGCTGGTTTATTTCTTCCTGATCCGCCAGATCAAGATGGCGGGCAAGGGCGCGCTGAGCTTCGGCAAGAGCCGGGCGCGGATGCTCAACAAGGAGAAAAACCGCACCACCTTCAAGGACGTGGCCGGCGTGGAGGAAGCCAAGGACGAAGTCTGCGAACTGGTGGAATTCCTCAAAGACCCAAAGAAGTTCCAGCGGCTGGGCGGGCGCATCCCGAAAGGCATTCTGATGGTCGGCCCGCCGGGCACCGGCAAGACCCTGCTCGCCAAGGCCATCGCCGGCGAGGCCGACGCGGCGTTTTACAGCATCAGCGGCTCGGATTTCGTCGAGATGTTTGTCGGCGTCGGCGCCAGCCGCGTGCGCGACATGTTCGAGCAGGCGCGCAAAAACACGCCCTGCCTGGTGTTCATCGACGAAATCGACGCCGTGGGCCGCAGCCGCGGGCACGGTTTGGGCGGCGGCAACGACGAGCGCGAGCAGACGCTCAACGCCCTGTTGGTAGAGATGGATGGTTTCGACACGCAGGACGGCATCATCATCATCGCCGCCACGAACCGGCCGGACGTGCTCGACCCGGCGTTGCTGCGGCCCGGCCGCTTCGACCGCCAGATCACGGTGAACCTGCCCGACGTGCGCGGTCGCGAGGCCATTCTCAAGGTGCATTCGCGCAACGTGAAGCTCGCGCCCGGCGTGGACCTCGCCATCATCGCGCGCGGCACGCCGGGCTTTTCGGGCGCGGAACTGGCGAACCTCTTGAACGAAGCGGCCCTCCTCGCCGCCCGGATGAACAAGAAGGCCATCACGCTGGCGGAACTCGAAGAGGCGCGGGACAAGGTCCGCTGGGGCCGAGAGCGGCGCAGCTTGGCCATGAACGAGGAGGAAAAGCGCGGCACGGCCTGGCACGAGGCAGGCCACGCGCTGGTGAGCGTCATGCTCGAGCACACCCACCCGCTGCACAAGGTCACGATCATCCCGCGCGGGCAGGCGCTGGGCGCGACCATGTCGCTGCCCAAGGACGACGTGCTCAATCACCGCCGCAAGCAGTTGCTCGACACCATCGCGGTGCTCATGGCCGGTCGCATCGCCGAGGAACTGGTCACCGACGACATCTCCTCCGGGGCCGCCGGCGACATCCAGCAGGCCACCAACATGGCGCGCGCGATGGTCACGCAGTTCGGCATGAGCGACAAACTGGGCATGGTCCAATACGGCGACAGCCAGGAATATGTTTTCCTGGGTCGCGACATGATGCGGTCGAAGGATTACAGCGAGGAGACTGCGCGGGCGATCGACAACGAAGTCAAACGCATCATCACCGAGAGCTTCGAGCGCGCACACAAGATCATTGTCGAGCACCGTGACAAACTGGAACTGGTCGCCAAGGCGTTGCTCGAATACGAGACGCTGGACGGCACCCAGGTCACCGAGATCGTGAAGACCGGCAAATTCACGCCGCCGTTGCCGCCGCCCGAAACCGGGCCACCCACCGGGGCGCAAGCCGCCACCCCGTTGCCCGAGGTGGCCAAGCCCGTGCCGCCCAAGCTGCCGCCCGGTCTGGCGACGCCCGCGCCGGTCACCCCCTGAACAGCCCGCCTGCGGGCAGTGGCCTGAACACCTTCGCGCTTCGGTGGCGAAACGCCGCCGGTTCCGCTAATCGCCAATGCCATGAAGTACACTTACGAGGAACTGGCGAAGACGATCGACCATTCGCTGCTCCACCCGACCTTGACCGACCGCGAACTTGAGGACGGTTGCCGGCTGGCGGCGAAGTATGGCGTCGCGTCCGTCTGCATCAAACCTTACGCGGTCCGGCGGGCGGCGGAATTGCTCCGCGGCACCGGCGTCAAGGTGGGTTGCGTTATCGGCTTCCCGCACGGTAACTCGACGACGGAGGTGAAACGCTTCGAAACCGAGGTTGCCTGCCGGGACGGTGCGACGGAGATCGACATGGTCATCAACCTCGGCAAGGCGCTCAGCGGCGATTGGGATTACGTCGAGCGCGACATCCGCGCGGTCTGCGACGCCGCGCACGGCCACGGCGCGAAAGTGAAGGTCATCTTCGAAAACGACTACCTCGCCCAAGGCGGGGCCGGCCTGACCGGCGACGACTTCAAGCGCCGGCTCTGCCAGATTTGCGAACGCGCCGGGGCCGATTGGGTGAAAACCTCCACCGGCTACGGCTTCGTCAAACAGCCCAACGGCGGTTACAACTACCAAGGCGCGACCGAACACGACCTGGCGCTGATGCGGGCGAGTTGTTCGCCCAAAGTCCAAGTCAAAGCGGCCGGCGGCGTGCGCGATCTGGACGGCCTCATCAAGGTCCGCGACCTTGGCGCCTCGCGTTGCGGCGCCACCGCCACCGCGGCGATGCTCGACGAATACCGCCGCCGCGAAACCGCCGAAAAGACCGGACAGCCTGCCGCCGCCTCAAGCACTGGGATGGGGGCGGGCGGTTACTGAGTTCCCGCGCTACCGCGCGATCCCACTGTAGCCGCTGACGTGAGTCGGTGCTGATTTCCTTCCTGCGATGCGTGCGCGGACTGACGTCCGCGGCTACGGCAAATCTCCTGCAACTCCGTGTGCTCCGGCGTCGTGCGGACGATGCGCGGCGAGCGTGCCCCCCTTCGACCTTCGAATTTCGAACTACTGAAAGCCTCCAAGCCGACGACCTTTTCGAGCGACAACACAAGTGCGCCGCGCAGTTCAAAATCCGAGTCCGGCGACGGACCACATTGCGCGAAGCGCACGTCGTGACTTCGGGCATCCATCTTGTGGCGGGCTTGGGAAGCCAAACTCGTAAAGGTGCGCGCCGCTCATGGTGGCGAACAACAGCGGATACGGCTGCGCCGCGACGATGCTGGCAAGGCGATAGTCAACAGACACTTGCTTGATGCCGCACCTGTGCCAAGTGGGTTTCAGGGTTCCAAGTGGTGCCCCACGATGGTTTCGAGTTCGCCAAACAAGTCGGTCGTCTTCTCGGCGCCGTCGGCGTTCCACCATTTCTCCCGCACCTCCGCCAGCACTGTCCGCCGATTCGGGGCAGAACGTGAGTTTCGCACAAAATAGACGATGGCCATGCGGGCGTTATTGTCCTTGAAGGCGCGCGGCAACGTGATGACGAGGCGCAGCTCGCAGTCGCGCGCCAAGGCCATGCGCAACGCAGGCATCCCCCGGTTGTCGCGGGTCAACAATCCTTCCGGCACCAGCAGACAGATGCGCCC
This sequence comes from bacterium, assembly GCA_021839785.1. Next base: position 4,248 of record JAKCAB010000166.1, read on the forward strand.
GCCACTCGGCTTCGCCAGTTCAAATGCTCGGCGGATGAAGCAATGGTGGTCCATCAAACCGCCTTCCGTGTGGCCGAAGCGTCGCTCCCACTGCCGCTCGATTTCCGCCCGGTTGGTTCCAGAATACTCGTCGTTACCCGGTGGATTGCCGAGAACCAGGTCATAGCGTCCCGGAGACAGATGAAGTTCGGCCTTCGTATCTTCAACGATCTCGCTGGCTTTCGGCGCGCGTTGATAGAGCGCGTTGTGCAGGAACACCCGGAATTGCCCGGCGCGTTGCGGATACAGAAACGTGAGCAGTTCACGCGCGCACGAAACGCAGAACGGATCGTCATCAATGCCTATCAGTCGCC
>JAKCAB010000824.1 GCA_021839785.1 bacterium
GTGGCGACTTCTTCGTGGTGGCCGCCCGCCGCCCAATTGCCGTCGCGATGGCGCGTGTACTTGTAGGCCCACGGCACGAAGCCCGCGACGTGGATCGCGCCGTCGCCGCCGAAGCGATCCCACGCCGCGCGCAGCAGGCGCTTGAGCGTGGCCACGTCCGCGCCGGCGGGCTGGCCCGGTTCGTCCACCGACGCTTCATCGTCCCAGATGCCGAGATCGAAGAAAACGCCCCGCCGCGCGATCACGAAATCGTGGTTCGACAACGTGTGGTTCTCCGGGCCGGCCGCGTTCCAGCAGCGCAGCCAGGAGGCATCGAGGTAATAGCCCAGGCACCGCGGGTTCGCCCGGCCGGTCTTCACGTACTTCTCGATCAGCCACACGTAGGCGTCGCACTTGGCGCTGCCGGTCGATGGCAGGCCCGTGCCGGGAATCGTGCCCGCGCCAGTGAACAGCGGAGCGCCGTCGGCCCGGCGCAAATCCACCTTCACCGCCAGGCGTGGTCCCGACTCGGTTAGCTCACGAAACAGCGAACCCGCGGCCGGATCGTACCGGAGCGGGAGCAAGTCGTCGCAACCAGCGATGGTGGAGGCGAGGTTTGACGTGGCCGGCACGCGTTCGTCCCAAACGACGGCACCGCGGTAGCCATCGCGGAAGCGGCCGAGCAACTCAGGAAGCGTCGCGACGCGCTCGATCGGCCGACCAGCCAGCCAACCGCCGGACTGCGTCATCTGCTGCCACCAGAAATCGTCTGGACTTGCGAGGTAACGCACGAAGAGTCGCGGCGCGGCGCGATTGGCCAAGCCTTCCAGGGCGGCGAGCAACTGGCTTTCGTCCCAAAACCGGCGGCGCTGGGCTTCGTCCTTGAGGTCGAGCTTGAACAGCGGTGTGGCGTCGTAAAACACGATCGGCACCGGTGCCGCTCGCAGCAGCAGTTGGCTCGTCGCCGCGAAGAGGAGCATCAGACATCGGAGCCGAAAAAAGGTCCCGACCGAGCGAATCGAGGAGCGATGGACAAGCATGGGCGGCCAAGTTCGCAGGCTGATCGCGGGGCGGCAACGCGAATGCGTTTGCGGGCACACGCGCGGCCGGAGCACTCGTTCGCAGCCCGGCTGAGCCGCGAGCGCGCCGGCCGCGCGGAAAGCTCGCTGGCGTTTGTCCGGGACCGCTGGCATGTTTCGCGCGTTCGGAAAGGCTCTGCATGATTCGCTGGCGTTCGATCAATTTGACCCGCGCCCTCGCGTCCGTTCTCGGCGCGTTCGCCCTGGGGGCGGTTTGCCGCGGCGTGGGCGCGCAACCGCCCGCAAAGTTGGCGGATGTCCAACCTTACCTCCGCCCCGTCAAAGGCACGAACGGCGTGGCCACGCTCGAAGTCGCGCTGCGCCGCCTGGCGCCGGTGCGCGGCGCCGGACCGGCGATCTGGATGGTGGCGGTGACGCACATCGCGACGACGAATTATTACGCGCAGCTCCAGCGGTTCCTCGACGCGCAACCGCTGGTCTTGTTCGAGGCGGTGCGGACCGAGGAGGGTAAGATCCCCAAGCACCGGGAAGGCTATTCGCTCCAGGCGGACCTCGCCCACGCGCTCGGGCTGACGTTCCAGCTCGACGAGATCGACTACGACCGCCCGAACTTTCGCAACAGCGACCTGAACCTCGAACAACTCACGCGCATCCTCGCCGCCAACACGAACGCGGTTTCCGAAGCCGGCGCCGGCGAAGGCAAGCCCGCGGCCGGGTCGATCGAGTTCGGCGCGCTGGTGCAGGCGATGAACGGCGAAGGCCTCGTGGGCGGCCTGGCGCGTTTGGGGGTGTCAGTGCTGGCGTCCAGCACGCGCCTCCAAGCCGCGACGAAGGTGGCGCTCATCGAGGTGCTCGGCCGCCTGCCGAACGACATGAGCCAGATCGCCGGCCTGCCCGCCGGGATGCAGCGGCTGTTGCGCGTGCTGGTCGAGGAGCGCAACGCGGCGGTGGTGCGCGACCTGCGGGCGGCGCTGGCCAAAAAGCCGGCCCCGAAGTCCGTGGGCGTGTTTTACGGCGCGGGGCACATGGCGGACCTGGAGTTCCGCGTCTGCCAGGCGCTGGGTTACGCGCCGGTCGAGGATCGCTGGCTGACCGCCTTCGACGTGAATCCGCGAGCGCTGGGGATTTCGGAATTCGAGGTCGAATTGACGTCGCGGTTGGTCCGCATGGAATTGCAGGGCCTGGAGCGGACGCTGTCCGAGCCGAGTTCGTCCGAATCGCCCGCCGCACCCAAGCCAGCGGCAGATGAGCCTACCGCCTCGCCACCGGCCAAGGCCGGGCGGCCATGAGCCGCCATCTGCGGCTCGCGCAGAAAAACTTGGCAGCCACGGGTCAGACCTTGAATTCCCCGTCGGCAAACGGGTTAAGCGGGCCGGACGATCCGGACCCGCGGGCCTTTTGCCTTGACCCTCGCTAACCCGCATTTGATCCTCAGCCACGCGTCCGCACTATGAAGAGCAATACGTTCAAGGCTTTCCTTGCCGCCGCTTGTGCCGCCCTCACGCCGGGGTTTCCGGAATCCGCCCACGCCGCGGATGCTCCGGCGCCGACTGCCCCGGCCCATAAAGAATACCCGACCATTGGCAGCGTGGAGCGGCTGGCCCCGGACATGGACTACCTGATCGCGCCGGGCACGAAGATCGAGAAGCTGGCGAGCGGTTTTGCCTGGGCGGAGGGACCGGTTTGGAATCGCAAGACCGGAACGCTGCTCTTTTCCGATGTGCCCCGCAATGTGGTCTTCGAATGGAAAGAAGGCGTCGGGACGCGGGATTACCTGTATCCGAGCGGGTTCACGCAGGCGCACCGCCGCGAAGGCAATGATCGGGAACAAGGTTCGAACGGCCTGACCTTCGACGCCGAGGGCCGGCTGGTGCTCTGCCAGCACGGGGATCGCCGGGTGGCGCGGTTCGTGCCGGGCAAAGGCTTCGTGACCCTCGCCCAGTACTACTTGAACCGGCGGTTCAACAGCCCCAACGACCTGGTCTATGATGCCAAGGGCAATCTCTATTTCACCGACCCGACCTACGGCCTGCCGCGCGATCCGGCGAACCCGGAAAAGCTCCTTGGCCAGGAACTGCTCCTTTCCGGGGTTTACCTGCTCCGGCCGAACGGCGAAGTGGTTTTGGTGGTGAAAGACCTCACTTTCCCCAACGGCGTGGCGCTCTCGCCTTTGGGCAAACTCTTATACGTAGCCGTGTCGGATCCGGAGAGTCCGCGGATCATGTCCTATCCGGTCCGGCCCGACGGCACGCTCGATGCCGGCAGCGTTTTCTTCGACGCCAAGCCGCTGATGGCCCAGGGCAAGGGCCTGCCGGATGGTTTGAAGGTGGACAAGGAAGGCAATTTGTTCGCCACCGGTCCGGGAGGCGTGCTCGTGATTTCGCCTTTGGGGAAACTGCTTGGCATCATCAAGCCCGGCGAAACCACCGCCAATTGTGCCTGGGGCAACGACGGCACCACGTTGTACATGACCGCGGACACCGTCCTGTGCCGGATCAAGACGAAGACCCAAGGCACGGGCGACTGGCCCAAACTGAAGCCGTAGTCTCCGGCGATCAATCCGCTCCCCCGTGGCTGGTGCCGTGCTCAATCGCGTTCGCGCCTTGTTTCACACGCCAGCCCCACCCGGCTTGGGCCCCGCCGTTCGGCCGCACGTGCAATCGGCCGCGAGTCTGACGGCTGCGTTCGACGATCTGGCTCGCGAATTGGGATTGCCGACAGGGCAGGCGGACTTGATCCGGTCCGCGGCGTTCCTGTGGCACGATCATTTGGAGGCGGCGCACCGCATTGTCCAAGGCATCGAGGACCCGGACGGCAATTTGATCCACGCGATCATGCACCGGCGCGAGCCTGACTACGCGAACGCGAAGTACTGGTTTCGCCGCGTGGGCGTGCATCCGGCCTTCGGTCCGCTGGCCGCGACCGTGGGCCAATTCCTGAGCCAGCCAAAGGATGCCCCGCTCAAGACGACGCTGATGCCGGACGGAAAGTGGGATCCTTTCGCGTTCGTGGACGAATGCCAGGAATGCACCCGTCTTCCGGCCGGCCATCCCCGTTTGTTCACGGCCGTCGAACTACAGCGGTTGGAGTTCGAGGCTCTGTTGGCGCATCTCTGCGCCCGGTAAAAAAACGCCAGCACGCTGCGGCCAGAACGGCTGTCAGCATCCTTTCGGTGGCAGACGTGCTCAGTGGTCCGGGCGGAGACCCAATCTTCCTTGGAAATAGAAAATCGGTGACCGGCAGCTTCAAAGCGTATCCTCACACCGCCCTCCTCAGGGGAAGCTGAGTACTGGCGTGGCGACCCTCCACACTTGGTTGCACAGTTAGACGTTGTTGGTTTTTTCCTACAAGCGTGTTTGGTCACCAGTGCCTCTCGCTGCCGGCACCGATTAACGCAAAGTTTGGTGTTTCCGGTCACTTTGTCAATCCTCGTTCGTATCTTACAGGCGATTAGAGCATTTCCATCAATCATGTAGCGTAACCGGCGTGTAAAAAGAACCCCTGGCAGTCGGTCGGGGTCACGGCGGTGAAGGCGGCGCCGGCGGCCTTGAGCAGTTGGCGGGCATTCCGGGGTTCT
>JAKCAB010000226.1 GCA_021839785.1 bacterium
CCTGGGGCGGGCCAAACTGCGCCTGATCGAAGTGGACGAACGCCATGCAATGCGGCCGGACGCCCTGGCGGAACAGATCAAGGCGGACCGCAAGGCCGGGCTGCGGCCGTGCTTTGCGAGCGCCACGGTCGGCACCACGTCGTCGAACGCGATGGATCCGTTGCCGGCGATCGGCCACGTCTGTCACGAGCACGGGGTCTGGCTGCACGTGGACGGCGCGATGGCCGGCACCGCGGCGCTTTGCCCGGAGTTTCGCCACTTCCTGGACGGGCTGGAACTGGCCGACAGCTACGCGTTCAACCCGCACAAATGGATGTTCACGAACTTCGACTGCGACTGCTTTTGGGTGGCCGACCGCGCGGCGTTGATCCGCACGCTCTCGGTGCTGCCGGAGTATCTGCGCAACCGCGCGACCGAAAGCGGCGCGGTGATCGATTACCGCGACTGGCACGTGCCGCTGGGCCGGCGGTTCCGCGCGCTCAAGTTGTGGTTCGTGATCCGGCATTACGGCGTCGAAGGCCTGCGACGCCACGTTCGTGAACACGTTCGCCTGGCGCAGCGCTTCGCCGAGTGGGTGGAGGCGGCGCCGGACTTTGAACTGGCCGCGCCGGTGCCGTTGAATCTGGTCTGCTTCCGGCACCTGGCCGGCGACGATTTCAACCGTCATCTGCTCGAAGAACTCAACCGCAGCGGAGCCTTGTATCTCACCCACACGGTGCTCGACGGCGAATTCGCGCTGCGCTTCTGCGTAGGACAAACACACACCCAGGCACGACACGTCGCAGCCGCCTGGCAACGGATTCAAGAAACGGCGGCCCGCCTCGCTGCCGAATCGACCGCGCTGTCCGGCCAACTTCAGTAGCCTTCCCGGACCAGCAGGTACACCCCCGCGATCAGCGCCACGCAAATCGCGGACATCAGCAACGCCGAGCCGACCAGGTAGGACACCGCGACCATCGCCACGCCGCCGATCAGGGGCACGAAGGACTGTTGCCGTTTGCCGTAGATGAAGTAGGCGATGCCGACCGAACCCCAAAACAGCGAGGCGAACAAGTAACCGGGATCGAGCAGGTTCACAGCCTGGCCCAGACCGCGCCGGTGCGGCGAGAATGCAGATCGATTTTCATGCTCGCCGAAGATGTACCCAAGCGGCCGCTCCGTCCAACCGCTGGCATCGCGAGCCGCCGGGGCACCGATCGGTTTGGCGGCGCGCCAGTTTTCCAACCGGCTTTTGGTGATGCGTGGCTGATGGCGTTGTTTGAACTTTGGCGTTGCGATAAGCCGACTTCCAGTCGGCTTATCGCAACGCCAACCTGAAATCGCCGCCATGAGATTTGCGCCTGTCCAAAGCCGGTTCGGAAACCGGCGCGCCGTTCTTACGCAGCGAAGAGGCTGGCATCACTTCCCGTTTCTGATACCGGCCTGGTTCCTTGCGTTCGTTGTCGCCGCGTTGGCCATAACGTGTCTTCTCGCCGACATTGGCCAGGGAGATTCACCCGATTTCCCGCTGGATACGCGCTACGACTATGAAGTCGGCGTGGGCTGGGCCGATTCCGGTACGTTCCGCCTGGACACGCGGTTTTCCGGCAGCACTGGCGCGGGGCTGTCGGGCGTATTCACTCTGGACACGCGGGCGACCACGGAGGCGATGGCCAGTCTCAGCGGCCAGGTCACCGACGCCACTGGCACGCCGTTGGCCGGGGCCACCGTTCTGGCCTTCCAAGGTGCGGCGGCGACGACCGGCGCCCGAACCGACGCCTCCGGGCAATACGCGCTTCCAGTCCTCGAAGCGGGTACGTGGGAAATCTGGGTCAGCCTGCCAGGCTATCGCACCTGGGTGCAATCCGGTGTGACCCTCGTGCCCGGCCAAGCCGGTACGTTGAGCGTGGCTTTGGCGCCGTTGCCCGCTCTGCCGAACGTCACCGCCACCGACCAGACGGTGGAGAAGACCCAGGAGGCGCAGATTGTGCCGACGACCGACAAGCAGTTGGAGGTGTTTAGCGGGACCGCTTTCGTTCCGGGCGAGAATGTGGACCGCGCTTTGCCGACCGTGATTTTCACCCACGGCTGGAACAGCGATCCCACGGCATGGGCGCAGGCGATGGCAGCACAGATGATTGCGGCGAACATTAAAGCGAACTTGCTGGCGTGGGATTGGCGGACGCAGGCGGACACGCTCGAACCGATCGAGGCGATGTCGAGCACCCGGCGGCAGGGCGAGGCGCTGGGCAAAGCCCTGGCGGCCACGCTGGGCGACTCCTATACGGGAACACTGCATTTCATCGGCCACAGCCTCGGCACGCTGGTCAACGCGACGGCGGCGAATTACCTGCACGGTTTGCGCGACAGCGGCGTGGCGCAGTTCCCAGCCGACCACACGCAGATGACGCTGTTGGACGATGCCGGAGCGGTCAATGCGGCGGGGATAGCGGTGACGTTTGGCTACAACGTCAGCGGCTTGAACGGCTCCATCGCCAGCCAGGTGGTTCAGGCAGGATACGTTTCGCCGATCCCAAACGACTTCGCTTGGATCGACAATTACATCAGCCTGGTGGGGGGCTATCACGCCGAGGCGGTGAACGTTTTGCTGCCCAAGAGCGCCGTCATGGCGGACCCGAAGGATCCGATTACCTACCACACTGAACGACACGCCTACGCTTGCGCTTGGTACAGGCAGACGGTGCTGCTGCCCATGCAAGTTTTATTGGGGTACCGTTACGCGTTGGAACGAACAGGCTGGCCGGGGCAGTTCCCCACGCCGTCGCCCTACCAACCCGGGAGCCTGTTGAGCCAGGTGCTGGAGGACGACAACGAACTGCATTTATTCCAAGTGACTCGCGAAGAAGAGTTGGACGCAGCGCTGGGGTTTGCGGACAAGTGGGAAATCTTGGCCACCGGCGCCAGCACCGCCAACTTGGTGCTTCTTCGGCCATCGAAATGGGCGGTGAACAAAGCTTTGGATATTGGCGCGACGGCCTTCAAGCGGATCGGTAACGCCTTAGTTTCCTCGGCGGACGCCGTGTTCCACTTCGGTGAAGCCGCCAGCCCGACGGTTCCTTTGGCGGTGCCGGACTTCAGCACAGTCTCCGCCGGTGCCTTTCTGCCGCTTTCGCCGCGCATTGACCTCACGACTGCCGGTTCAACTCCGCCCCGCCGACTCACCGGGCCGGGCCTGTCCGATGAACCGACCGCCACGAACACCCCACCCGCCGTGTGGATGACGCTGGCGCTGCCGGCGGAGGTGCGGGGCCTGTCGTTCGATTTCACGCTGACCGGCGGCGTGGGCAGCGACGACTACCTGGCCTTCGGCATCGACGGCACCAACCGCTTCGCGCTCGAAACACGGTTCATGGAACCAAACCGGACGGTGAGCAGTGGCTGGATCGACGTGTCCGAGTACGCCGGCAAGTCGGTCGAGTTCTTCTTCGGCGTGCTGGGCGGCACCTCGACCAACGTGGTGGTGGCAGTGGACGGACTGCGCTTCTACCAAGCGGCAGCGCCACGCCTCGAATTACTCCGGTCCGGTGCGGACATCGTGCTTCGCTGGCCGGCTGACAACGGCGGATTCGTCCTCGAAACTGCCACAACCTTGCCACCGCAAGCCGATTGGTCGCCTTTGGATGCGACGCTGTCGCCGGACGAGGGGTTTTACTCCGTCACCAACGCGGTTACGGACGGAGCGCGGTTCTTCCGGCTGCGGCAGTCCAACTGAGGCTCCCCATCCAAGACCACGGCGGGCAGGATCAGAATCAAACTGAACCGCCGCGAAATAAAGAAACGTTGCGGCTGGCCTTTGTTGGGGCCAGCCGCGCGCCGAAGAAATGGAAGTGTGGGTTGCTTCTGTCGCTATTTGGCCTGGCCGGTGATTTCCAGAAGCTTGGTGGTGACGCGCTGGTCCATTTCGACCTTCGTGTCCTGGCCCATCGTTTTCATGGTCATGCTCATGACCTGATTGGCGAAGGAATCGACCGTGGCGCCGAGGTCGGGTGCGTACCACGTCCGGCCCGTCGTGGTGCCGCTGAACGCGCCAAGGGTGATGGGACCGGTACCGCTGCCTTCCTTGCTGCTGAGGGTGCCTTGATGGTCGAGCACGGCCACGCGGTAACCGCGTTTTTCCTCCATGCCGTTGAACTTGAATTTCATCGAGATCAACATCGTGCCCATCGGCCCGAGCGACACCTCCAGCTTCACCGGCCACTCATAGCCTGCGCTCACCGGATCTTTCGGGAGGCCGGGCGGCAACGCGCTCATCTGTTTGACCACGTCTTCGTCGAACATGGCTTTCATCATGTCGGCGCTCATCGCGGGCATGCCGCTGGCCAGGTCATCGACCAGTTTCTGAACGCCCTCGACTTTCTCGATGTCGCCGTTGGGTTTGGTAAAGAGCTTCAGTTTGGCGCCCACGAGTTTTTTCAACACCTCGTTCAATGGATTCGCGTCGCCCGTGGTGGTTTTGGCCCTCGAGTCGAACTTGGTCACCACCGTCTGGCCCATTTTGGTCTCCAGCGAGATGGAGCGGAATTCGATCCCGACCTCAAAGCCGCCTTCCGCGCGTTCCTTGTCCACGGAAAGCGCCACCTCCTGAGTCTGCTCC
>JAKCAB010000576.1 GCA_021839785.1 bacterium
GTCTCGGCCCTGCTCCAGGAAACCAGCGAAGCCTGGGAAACCGGAAAAGTTTACCTCAACATGGAATGCCAAACCCAGTCCTCAGTTTGATGCTCAAAGAATTTACAGAAAAGAAATTGCGCGGCCGCAAGAAATTGTCTTCAGAGTCAAAGACCCAGCAGAACATAGACATTCTACCGACTGTTTTAATTGCAAAACTGTTGATTTTTTCCGGAGTGCCAAGTGCCGGAAAAGTAACGGTCGTTGGGCCCGACTGCGTACTTTGCCCCTCACCGCGAGACGCGAGGAGGAACAAAGACAAGACGAACATTCTTAATCTCATTGAGTTCCTTTCTAGGGCTAGGTATTTGCCTTTTGGACGTGAAGGGGTCAAGTCCTATTATTGACAATTAAGCGTGCCTTGGCCACTTTGCCGCGCATGGCGCGCAAGCTCCGAATCGAGTATCCAGGGGCGATTTACCACGTCATGAGCCGTGGGGACCGGCGGGAGCCGATCTTCCACGACGATACGGATCGCGAGCAGTTCCTGGCCGCGCTGGGGGAGGCCAGCCAGAAGGCGGGCTGGGAGGTTCAGTCTTTTTGCCTCATGCCCAATCATTTCCACCTAGTGGTCGAGACGCCGCAAGGCAACCTGGTCGCGGGGATGCAGTGGTTGCTGGGCACGTACACCGGCCGGTTCAACCGGCGGCACCGGCTCGCCGGCCATTTGTTCAGCGGGCGTTACAAGGCGTTGATCGTGGACGGCAGCGGCGACGGTTACCTGAAGACGGTCTGCGATTACGTCCATTTGAATCCGGCACGCGCCCGGTTGGTGGTGGCGCCGGCGCCCTTGCGGGCGTATCGCTGGAGCAGCTTCCCGCAGTACTTGAAGGCGGCGTCCCGGCGCGTGCCGTGGCTGCGGGTGGGGCGCTTACTGGGCGAGTACTGCATCCCGAAGGACAGCGCAGCCGGGGCCGGGCGTTCGAGGCGGCGGTGGTGGCGCGGCGGGGGCAGGAGGAGGGAGAAGCGTTCAAGGGGGTCCGGCGCGGCTGGTGTCTGGGAGGCGGGCGATTCCGGCAGGAATTGCTGAGTCAGGTGGATCGGCAACTGGGCGCACTGCACTTCGGGGCGGAGCGGGCGGAAAGACAGGCGGCGCGCGCCGAACGGTTGGTGCAGGAGGAACTGGACCGGTTGGGGTGGACGTCGGAAACGCTGGCCCAACGGCCCAAGGGCGATCTGTCCAAGGTGCGGCTGGCGCAGCGATTGCGGCAGGAAACGATGGTGACGCTGGCCTGGATTGCCCGGCGGCTCCAGATGGGCAGCGTGGCCTACGTCAACAACCGGCTGTATCTACTCCGCCAGGGAAGGCTTCAATAGGCGATAATAGGACCTGACTCCTATTTGACTCCTATTTGACTCCTATTCGACGCCGGTGTGTTCATCCACGTTAGCAGGCCAAGCCAGCACGGCGCAGCCTTGCTGCCCGGTGGCTGGAATCGCATCTTCGCCGCGCACATGGACCAGCTTTTTGCGCATTCCCCGGCCGAGCTGACATTTTGGCGCCGCCTGGTTCGCCCGCTCGTGGGCCAACAGGCGACGCCGTTTTACCTATTCTCCGTCGTGCCGATTCAACGCGCGCTTGCCGAGCTGGATCGCGCGTTCGCGGGCTTGCCGGTCCGCCATTGGCTTTGCTGTAAGACCCAGCCGTTGCCGCCGCTGCTCCGGTGGTGGCGCCAGCAAGGCCGGCCGATCGAGGTGGTGAGCGAGTACGAGTTTCGCGCCGCGCTCGCGGAAAAATTCCCGCCCGCCCACATCCTTGTGAACGGCCCGGCCAAGCATCGCTGGCTGCCGCGCCAGGCCGTCGCGGGGCTGTTCGTGAACTTCGATTCGCTCACCGAGATTCGAGCGCTGGCGCCGCTGGCGAAACGGCTCGGCTGGACGGTCGGCCTGCGGCTGAACACCCGCGAGGAGTTCGATCCGGAGGCGCCCACACACCCGACGCAGTTCGGCCTGACCGCTGCGGAAGCCTTGCGCGCGGGCCGGGCGTTGCGCCGCGCGGGCCTGGCGCTGCAGTGCGTGCACTTCCATCTGCGCAGCCATGTCGCTTCGCCGGCGATCTACGAACGCGCGCTCCAGGAAGCCGCCGCAATTTGTCGCGAGGCCGGGTTGGCACCGCGGTTCGTGGATTGCGGTGGCGGGTTCCCACCACCCAACGTGCACACGCTCGACCGTCAGCGCGCGGACGCGGAGTTCAGTTTGGCCGCGATGGCCGGGGTGTGCGCGCGGGCGCTGAAACTCTTTCCCGGTGTCGAGGAGATCTGGCTCGAAAACGGCCGGTGGCTCAGCGCGCGTTCCGGCGTGCTGGTGGTCGGGGTGGTGGATGCGAAGGAACGCCGCGGGATGCGCCACCTGATCTGCGACGGCGGCCGGACGCTCCACGCGTTGGTGGCGGCGTGGGAGGACCACGCGCTATTGCCGTTGGCCCGGCGTACCGGCCGGGCGGTGCCCACGACCGTCAACGGCCCGACCTGCATGGTCTTTGACCAACTCGCGCGGCGGCGGTTGCCGCGCTCAATCCGCGTCGGCGATCACCTGCTCTGGCTCGACGCCGGCGCATACCACCTGCCTTGGGAAACGCGGTTCTCGCACGGTCTGGCGGCGGTACTCTGGCACGACGGCCGGCAGGTGCGAACGGTTCGCGGCCGGGAGAAGTTTGCCGACTGGTGGGGACAGTGGAGTTGATCGGGCCCAACCGGCGCCGCCACGGCGCTTCAGCGGGCAAGTTGCGGAGGTACTCCGCGCTCCAACTCCCACCGGGCGAAACTGCCGTCGGGCGCGGCGTGAATTTCCGAGTGGCCGTCTGCAAACAGGTAACCCCGGCAGAGTTTGCCTGCGATGTTCACCGGCTCTCTCTCCCGCACCAGGATGGTCTGCGCGGGCGTAGCGATGTCCGCCAGCTTGCCCTGATAGGTGATCTCCAGTTGATCCTCCGTGAGAATCGGAGTAGCGCCACTGGTCTTGCCCAAGTAATTGCGCGCCGCCGCGAACGTGGCCGGCAATTGATCGCCGTTGTCGTCGGCGTACATGATCATGGCCAATCCCCATTGTTTCAGCAGATTCAACTTGGCGATGCCGATCTGCTTCGCCTGTTGCATCTCCGCGGAGTCGGACTGCGCGGCTGGCTGGGCCGCGGCGCTGGCTCGCAGTTGGGCGCTGAGTTGCGCGAGTTGCTGTTCGAGCTCTTTCGCGCGGGCCGCCTCGGCGCGGAGCGGCCCGACTTCGCCGCGGAGACGCAACAAATCGAGATGCTCGGCGCGGAGCCTTTCCAGTTCGGCGGCGTCGGCTTTTTGTTTGGCCAGGTCCGCGTCAGTGGACTGCGCAGATCTGGCTTGCTCTACCTGGGCCTGCAAGGCGCGATTATCGGCGCGCAGGCGGTTGATGGCGATTTGTTGGTAGGTCAACGGCGTGGCCACGGCGGCCACCGCGGCCATTGTCAGTGCGAACTTCGTTTTCATAAGAACCAGGGTTTCCACAATTCCAAGAGTGCCGGCGCCAGCCAGCGAGGCCGCCGCCAAGGTGCCGGCCAGGCCGACCGGCGCAGCTTGTGTTCCCGCCGCGCCCAAGGCCGCCACCACTACGCCGGTGGCGGTCACGATGCCGCGTTGCTCGAACCAGGCGCGCAGTTTGTCCACCGCTCGCGCCACCCGTTTCCGCGCCGCGTCTTCGTTCACGCCCAGGGCGGCGCCGACCGCGGCCAGGCTTTGGCGCGAGAAGTAACGCAGCACCACAGCGTCGCGGTCGGTTTGTGCAAGCGCCGCCAGCGCGGCGTCGAGCTGGGCCAGCAACGCTTCCACGGCGGCGGCGGGCGGCTCCGGTTCGCTTTGAAGCTGGGCGAGGTCCATGGCTTGCCTTTCGCGTTGGGAGCGGCGGTGGTTGCCCCGGTTCACCTTGGTGGCGGCGAGACAGGCCGCGCGGTAAAGCCAGCCCGGTAGCACCGTGTCCGGGCACAAGTGCCGGGCCTTGCGCGCGAGGTCGGCGAAGACGGTCTGGGCCACGTCGCGCGCCAGGTGGGCGTCGCCGGTGATGCGGTACGCGGCGGCCCAGGCGAGATCGAGGTGGCGCCGCACCAGCTCGGTGAACGCCTCTTCGGCGCCGGTCTCGGCGTAGCGTCGCAGCAATTGGGCGTCGTCGCTCATCGTCTTCAACTAGCATACACCCGCCGGCTGGAAAACCGGACAAGGCGGACGCGGGCTCAAGCGCGCGCGCGTACTTTTCTTTTTGCCGCCGCTTCCCTCAGCATTTCTCGTCTTGGGGCGGCGCGCCACGAAGCTGACCGCCCGAACGATTTGTCCATGTCCGTCCGGGATCGCGGGGTTCGTCCCCAGCTAGGACGACCGGAACCAGGAACCGGTGGCGCGACCGCGCCAGTTGAAGCGGGCGTTCAGGTCGAAGTTCCAGAGCGTGACCAGACCAATGGCCAGCAGATTGGCCAGGTACAGGTTAGATCATTTCCATTAATAATGTAGCTTGCCGTTACTCGGATGACGTGGTCGGGTGCGGCATGAAAGCCATTCCGGTTCCGGTGCGGGAGCGCATTCTCAAGCTCTACGACCA
>JAKCAB010000597.1 GCA_021839785.1 bacterium
TGGCCAGGTTCTCCTCCACATCCTCGTTGCCCCACTGGGCCCAACCGGGGCGTCGGAAGCGCGCGAACAGTTCGAGATACGGGCCGGGTGAACAGGCTTCCACCAACTCGTAGAATTCGTCGGGTTTTCTTGAGTGTTCGCGCTTCCGGGTACACCGAAGATTCACCTGGGTCCTGCCGGGTCTCAGCGTGCGCATGCGTCCGCGGATCCCAAAGAGCAACAACTCGGTGACATTCCGAAAGTAAAACCCTACCCCCCGGCCATCGGGGCCCCCATCCTTGCGCACTTTGTACCAGACCAGATTCGTCTTGTACGTGAACCCCCAAGCCTCCATGACCTTGAGACCTTCTTGTAAGAGGGCGTTGGGAACCCATAGGTAGAGGTGCGATTTCGCGGCGGCGAATCTGGAAACTGGAAGCTCCATGATCTCCTGCAATTCCATAGTGGGATACCTCAGCAGACGCTTGTGTTCCGGGGCCACTTTGCCGGTTCGGTTCTGAAACTGCCACGGCGGATCGGCGAGGATTGTTGCGTACAGCCCATCGACCTTCGACGCCAGATCCTCGGAAGGGTTCAGTTCGGGGATGCTCAGGACTGTTGGCGATTGTGATCGTTTCATGACCGTTCTAAAGGACTACTGTGCTCCTGGGGATTCCGACCAGCAATAGCGGACACGGATTCCCTACCCCGCGGTGAATTCTCTCCTCAAGCTTCCGCCAGTGTGTCGTCGCTTCGCCGAATTTGTCGGCCACGAAAGCACGCGCCCAACCGCGATCGAAGGAACCACAGGCCTTCACGGCTTTGGCAATTAGCTCCTCTTGGCGCTGTGTCGGCCTGTAGAACTCCCGTACTTGCGCGACATTATCAAGGCCTCGGCGCCTCGCGAATCCTTCGATAATCTCAGCCATGCCTTCATGCAGCGAAACACCTCGTGTGACGATCCCCCCCACCGAGATGACACCCTCAGAGTGCAGACGTTTGAAATTCTCCAGGTCTCGATCAAAGAAAGGGTCTTTGTTGTTCCATTCGATTTCGAGTGCGAACGTCCCTCCCGCGAACTCTTTGACATGATCAATCTCGTGCGTAAGTGATTCCGTTTGTTTGCCATCCACCAGCTTCTTTATCTCAAAAGAATGTTTCTTCCAACCGTGCGAGTCGGCGAGAGTCTTTCGCAAACGTTGAGTGAACTGGCCCTCGCCACCACCGCCTCGCACAAGCTCCTCTGCGGTGATGCGAACCGGCAACAGCGCGGCTTCAAGATCTTCCAAGGCCGCCGGAAGGTCATGCTCGATAATAGCCTCAGCATGGTGAAGCGCCCTGATGTCAAATCCCTTCGCCTTCAGCTTGTTGAGCATAGTCTTCAGTCCTGCTATCCTCGCCTATCTCGTCCACCCTTCGCGGTACGCCGGTTTGATGAACGCGTCAGCGGCCGGGAAGTTGGTCACGCGCAGGTTCGCGGCGTCCCAGTCCATCCGCTGGCCGGGGAACCTCAACGCCAGCACGCCCAGCAATGCCACCTCGGCCAGCGGCCCGCCGTAGTTCCAGTTCGAGCTCGCGCCCGGCCCGCCTTTGCAGGCGCGAATCCAGTCCGCGTGATGTCCCGGCACGCGGGGAATCGTGGGCGCCGGCAAACGGTAAGCGTCGTTGCGGGCGCGCGGCAGCAGTTGCCAGCCGCCGGCGCCGTGCGAGCCGTGCATGGCCTTGCCTTTGTCGCCGACGATGATGGCGCCGAACTGCGGCAGCTTGCGCTGCGGTTCCAGCTCCGGCGGACGCGGCGGCGCGAACGAACCGTCGTACCAAACCACCTTGACCGCGGGTCGATCGCCTTTCGCCGGAAACTGGTACGTGAGCACGCATCCGGGCGGGTAGGTCTCGGCGCGCACGCGGGCGTCAGTGTAATCGGCGGCGACCGCCACCGCGCTGGTCGGCGCACCCAAGTCGAGCGCCCAGAAGATCGGGTCCAACACGTGGCAGGTCCAATCACCCACGATGCCGGTGCCGAAATCCACCCAGCCGCGCCATTTGCCCGGCAGATAAATGGGGTGGTACGGCCGCGCCGGGGCGGGTCCGAGCCAGAGGTCCCAGTCCAGGGTCGCCGGCACGGGTGGCGTGTCGGTGGGTCGCACCACAAAATTGCGGGGCCGGTAGGAATTCTGGGCAAAGGCGTGCACCTCGCGGATGGCACCGAGTTCGCCGCTTTGGATCATTTCGCAAAACGTGCGGATCGACTCGGTGGAATGGCCCTGGTTGCCGAGCTGCGTGGCCACGTTCGCCGCCCGCGCCGCCTCGGTGAGCTGGCGGATGTCGTGCAGCGAATGCGCCAGCGGCTTCTCGCAATAAACGTGCTTGCCCATCCGGATCGCCTGCATCGCCACGACGGCGTGGGTGTGGTCCGGCGTGGACACGACCACGCCGTCGGTTTCCTTGGCCACCTGGTCGAGGAGCTTGCGGAAATCGCGATCGAACTTCGCCTTGGGCGCCTGTTTCCGCGCTTCCGCGGCGCGCGACTCGTCCACGTCGCAAATGCCGACGACGTTCTGGCCCGCGAGTTCGGCGAAGTTCGCCCCGCCGCGGCCGTTGACACCCACGAAGGTCAGGTTCAGCCGATTGCTGGGTGGCTCCGCGCCACGACCGATGACATGCGCCGGCACCACCGAGAACGCGGCGAGGCCGAGACTGGTTCGCAGAAAGCTACGGCGTGAAAGAGCCTGGGACGGTGCTGGCAACGAGGTGTCATGAGAAGTTTTCATGGCGATAAAAGTAGCAGCCGGCGCCGTCACGTCAGCAACGAACCGCGGGAGCGCGTCACAGCGGCGTTCGCCCGCGCGGGCTAACTGTGCAGCGCCAGCCCGATCACCCCCGCCACCGCTACCGCCCCACCTACCAACGAGCGCCAGCCCGGCCGGTCGCGATCGAAGACGTACGTGAACGGGATGACGGCCAGCGGCGCCATCGCGGTGATCGGCAACACCACGCCGCTGGGCGTGGTTTTGAGCGCCCATTGATAGAAACCCACGCCGATCGAAGGCCCGGCCAGCGCGTTTGCCAGCACCCACCAACGCGCCCGCCGCATCGTCTCGGCCGGGAGCACGCCTGGCGTCGGCGAGTTGCGCTCACGCCAGCGCTGGCGAAGCCGATGCCAGGCATACGGCACGGCCACGAAGGCGAGGCCACCCAGGATGCGTTGGTACGCCGCAGTGCCGCCGTCCACGCTTTGGCCCGCGGCACCGGCCAGCGCAAACGCCTTGCGCGTGATGACCGCGCCGAAGCCTTGGCCAAAACCGGAAAGCAGGCCGAACAGGATGCCGGCCAGGCGATGGCCGGGCGGGATGGGCGTTCCGCGTTCGGGCGCCAACGACAAGCCCACGCCGGCGAGGACCACCAGCCCCCAAAGTAATTGGGCCAGGCTGAGCCGCGTGCCCAGCCAGAGCCATTCGATCAAGGCGGCGAACGGCGCGCCCAGGCAGTTGATCATCAGGCTGCTCAGCCGCGGTCCGAGCCGGGGCAATGTTTCGAACAAGGCCCAGTCACCCAACCCGAAACCGATCACGCCGCTCACGAAGAACACGCCGAACACGCCGCCACCAAGGCCGAGGCCAACGCTGTGCGCCCAGGCGCCGAGCAGGAAAGTCGCCACCACGATGCGCCAGAAGTTCGCTGTCTGGTTGCCGAGCAGGCGCGTGGACCGGCTGGCGGCAATGACCGAGCCGGCGAAAAGCAGCGTGGCAATCAGGGCGGGCAGCATGGTGTTGGTGCGAACGACGACGTCTCGCACGGTGCGCACGATGCCGGACCCAGCCGAGTTTGCCAATCACCGAGCCGCCGGATCGCGCGTGCCTAACTTGCGTTCGGCGCCGAGTCTCAGGGGCGCAGGTGTCAAACCTGCGTTCCGTGCCGAGGCTGCCCGGTTGTCCGGCACCGGCTTTTCGCTGGTTGCGGTGACCGCGCGCGCTAAGCTGGCGGGGCGATGCGTATCGGCGTTCTCACCACGGCGGCCTTGTCCGATTTGGACCGCGCCGCCCGGCTGGGCTTGGGCAGCTTCGAATGGATGCGGTTTGCGGATTCGCCCGCCGCGCCGCCGAACGCGGATTGGAAGCCGTTCGCCGACGAAGTCGCCGCCGCGGCGAAGGCGCGGAACCTGCGCCTTTCCGCCATTGGCGCGCTGTACCAAAACCCGCTCGATCCGCCGCAAACCGAGCGCGCCCGCGTCATCTTCACGCGCGCCATCGAAGTGGCCGCGCACCTGGGCGTGCGCACGGTGGCGGGCTTCGCCGGGGCGGTGATCGAGACCCGCCTGAACACGCGTGGTGGCAACCCGGTTTGCACCCCGCTCGAAAATTACCTGCCGGCAGTGGTCGCTTTCTGGGAACCGCTGGCGCGTTTCGCCGCCGATCACGGCGTTCGCCTCGCCTTCGAGCACTGCCCGCAAGGCGCCTGGCACCTGCCGGTGGCGGGCTACAACCTGCTCGACCGGCCGGCGATCTGGGAGCGCTTTTTCGACGTGATGCCGTGCGAAAATGTCGGCCTGGAATGGGATCCCAGCCACCTGATCTGCCAGTTCATCGACCCGGTGGCGAACCTGCGGAAATTC
>JAKCAB010000229.1 GCA_021839785.1 bacterium
CCCGAAATTCGCGAACGCCGCCGCGCACAACTTCCGACTCGACCCGGCCTCGCCCGCGCTAAAGCTGGGCTTCCAACCGTGGGACTTCAGCCAGGCGGGCTTGTACGGCGATCCGGCGTCGGCGAATCAAGTCCGGCACAAGCGCTGTCCGGTGACGCCATTGCCGCCGCCAAAATAGTCCCGAAGCTCGCGCGGGCAGCGGTCGCCTCCAAGTTCCTACGGCTTCGCTAGGCTTGATCGGGCACGCGGTATTGCTTGCGGTAAGCCGGCTTGAGCAGCGCGTTCGCCTCGTCGCTGTTGGTGAAGCGCTCGCTCGGGCCATCGAACAGGAGTTGCTTCTTGCCCACCCGGTAGGCGGCGACGCCCAGGTGGATCAGGCACGCGCTGGCGTGACAAACGGCGATGTCGGCATTGGGTTGTTTCCGCGAGCGCACGCAGTCGATGAAGTTCGGCTGGTGCCACTGATCCGGGAACTTGCCCTTGTCCTGCGCCACCACCTTGCCATCCGCCTCGACCACCTGCCAGCCGCAACCGTGGCGGCCCAGGTACATGAGCTGCTTCGTTCCGTAGATCTCGACCCGACACGAGCTTAGCGGCCAGTACGGCCATTGTTCGCCGTAACGCACTTCCTGGCCAAACTTGCGCATGTAGGGTGTGGCGTTGCCGCTTTCACAGGTCAGCACGAAATCACCGTAATCGTACGTGACGGCGAGCGTGTCCGGCATTTCGCGCGCATCCGCAAAGCCGAGCCGGCCGCCGGCGCAATAGACGGACTTGGGATGGGCGGGATCGCCGAGCGCCAGGCGCGTGAGGTCGAGTTGGTGGCTGGCGTCGCCGGAAAACGGCCCGCCGCAATACGCCCACCAATCGTTCCAGCCCAGGTGGCGACCGCGGTTGTAAGGCACTTCCGGCGCGGGACCGAGCCAGAGATCCCAGTCGAGGCCAGCAGGCGGTGGGCTGTCGGGCTGTGGGCTCCAGTCGCCGCCTTCGAGGAGGTTGAAGACTTTGACGAGGACGATTTTCCCGAGCTTGCCGCTGCGGAGATACTCGCGCGCCGAGACGGCGTAAGGCGCGCTGCGGTTCTGGAATCCGACCTGGACGACGCGCCGATACTTCTGCGCGGCTTCGACCAGCTTGCGTCCCTCCCAGATCGCCAGCGACGGGTTCTTCTCCACGTACACGTCCTTGCCCGCCTGGCAGGCCCAGATGGTGGCCAAGGCGTGCCAGTGCTCGGGCGTAGCCACGACCACGGCGTTCACGTCCTTGTCGTCGAATGCCTGGCGCAAATCCTTCAGGCGTTGCGGGGCGCGGCCCTGCGCTTTCTCCAGTGAGGCGAAGAGGCCCGCGCCGCGATTGGTGTCGGCGTCGCAGAGGTACTTGAACTCGACTCCGGGCACCTGGGCGAAATTGCCGGCGAGCTGCGACCCGCGTCCACCCGCGCCGATCAGTGCCAGGACCACCTTGTCGTTGGCGCCTTGGGCCCGCGGGCGGGCGGTGGCGGTGAGGAAACCGGCGCCGGCCGCCAACGTGGCAGCGCCTTTGGCGGAGTGACCGACGAATTCGCGACGAGTCATGGCTTTCATGGCAACGGTGTTTGCGCGCGACCGGCAAAATCGGCGGCCGGCAACGTGTCAAGACTTCGCCGTGGTGTTAGCCTCGCCCGCGGATTTCGGCAACCGTGGAAATTATCGCAGTGATTGCCGTGCGGAAGCGTGACCGGTCAGAAATGGTACACCACGCCAAACAGGTGGCTGTTCAGGCCGGGGTTGTCCCGGCTGAGGCCGGCGTTCGACATGTGCTGAAACCGGTAGCTCAAGCTCCAATGACAGCAGACGCGCCACTCCAAGCCGACGTGGCTGGTGAACTGAAACTCCGTTCCCAGATTGCGCTCTCCGAAGGTGTGGCGGCTCAAGATCGTGGGGCTGGATCCCGCGTCGAGCGTGATCGGAAACGAGGCGTAGCTCAGCACCAGTTCCGGGCCGACCGTCCCGTCGAAAGCCACGTCGTCGTAACCCTCAACCGCCCCGGCCGTGAGCTGCAAGCGGGTTTGCAGGTACCATTGATTGCCTAGATGCCAACCCCACGGCAGGTCGCGGTAAGCGAACGCCTCGCCCAGCACGAACTTGTTGCCGAAGTCCGTCGAGGAGAAACCGCCGCGCAAGCCCGCTCCGAAGTCGGCCGCTTTCGCCGGTTTGGCCGTGGCCTCCAGCTTGACCTCCGGCGTGGCTTTCGGGGTCTCCTGGGACGATGTGACCTTGGATTCGCCGCTCTCCGCGGCCAACGCAGACGCGACAACGGTCAGGAAAAGGCTCGCGAACGCCAATTGGCGCGCGACCTCACCGCGTGCCGCCGACCGCGCGCGCTGCTGAACCACACGCAGGCGGGCGTCCGCGGCAATCACAAAACGAAGCAGCACCGACAGAATGGAGACACTCATAAGCCACTGCTAAACAGGGGTTAAATCACCCCCAGCTTGGAGATCCCAGAACCGTCAACGCCGCGAGCGTGCGGCGTCAAACGGGCGAATAATTAGCAGGGGTCGGCTCGCGCTGCAAGCGATCGTCCCGGGGCGGCAGAGCGCGGTGGCGACCGATCCGCGTTGCCAGGTGCCGGTTGCCGGCCGTGGCCGTTCAGCCCTGGCTCAACCGCTTCTTGGGCGCCTCGAACAGCAGGGCGTGCGCCTCGTGCAGGATGCCCACGATCCGATCCGCAAACGGGCTGCCGCTCACCGCGGTCCGCAGTGCGGCTTCGTCGAACTCGGCCGCGTTGGCACCCGGAAACCAATGCTCCGCCTGGCCCAGCAGGTTGTAGCGCATCTTGGCCCAGTCCACCAAGTCGAGCGCCTTGGCGTAAGTCCAGAGGCGGAGAATCTCCCGGACATTCACCTCCCCCGGCAGGACGACGTATTCCGGCACACCCTCGAACCAACGTGCGCACCAGTCGGCGCCGAGGGCGCGCTCCAGCTCGGCGCGCAACCGGTGTTCGATCGGCGCCACCACCTCGGCCGCCCGATCGTAGAACTCCAGCGCCGCGACGTGTTCGTCGAAGTCCGACGGCTTCGCGACACCGCAACTCAACGTGTGAACCTGCGGTCGCGCGAGGCCGTACAGGGCATTGAACTGCATCGGCGTGAGCGGCGCGCACAACTCGACCAACTTCGGCGGGGGGGTGTAGAGTTTCCCGCCCTTGTCGTTCGGGCTGATGATGAAGACGCCCAGGTCGCGCGCGGTGGCGGCTTCCACCGCCGGCCAGTTCAGGTCGTTCACGAAGTACCAGTGCAGGTTTACATAATCGAAGAGGTCGCTCTCCACGGCCTTAAGAATGATGTCGGTCGTGGCGTGCGTGGAGAAGCCGACGAACCGACACCGCCCTTCGCGTTGGAGTTGGCGGGCGGCTTCGACACACCCGCCGGGCCGGATCGCCCAGTCGAGCAACTGCGCGTTGTTGATGCCGTGCAGCGCGAGCAGATCGACATAGTCCAGCTTCAGATACGCCATCGACTTGTCGAAGGTGCGCTGGAACTCCGCCGGATCGGCGAAGGGCGCGACCTTGGTCTGGACGATCAACCGCTCGCGCGGGAACTGCGCCAGCACCGGGCCGAGCTGCATTTCGCTCGTGCCGTAGCCCCGCGCGGTTTCGATGTGATGAATGCCCAGTTCGACCGCGCGCTGAATGCAAGCCTCGAGATTGGCCTGGTTGTCCGCCGGGATCTCCTTCGGGTCCACGTCCTGCCACTTGTGCTGATACCTCATGCCACCGCACGAAATCACGGGAAGCTGGAGGCCGGTTTTGCCGAAGCGGCGGTAACGCATCGGCGGTAGTTGTGTCGTCGCAGTGTTGGAAGAAGCGTGCTCAACCATGCGCCGAAGAGTGCCGTCCGCCAGGCAACCCGGCAAACGGTTTTGCAGCCGGGCGGTTTGCCGTACTACCAAGGCCCGAGGCAGACCCGCCAGTCAACCTGCGACCACGTGAGGTTCAGGAGGCCAAGCCAAGCGGTCGCCCGCTGTGTTCGCACATTCGGCCGACGCAGGCCTGGAGGTAGGAAAAAGCGCACCGCCCGTCGAAACGCGCGGTGCGCCTGGATACTGTCCGTTGTCGATGCGTTACTGTCTCACCCGGTTGAAACCCATCACGGCCGTCGGCGTGAGGGTGTACGGCGAACTCGATCCCGGCAGGTCAGACCATGGCCCCAGGACCGTCGGGGCCGTCTGCAACACCCCACCTCCGGTCCACTCGATCGTGATGGTGCCATTGGCGTTCTTCTTGATGCCGCTGATGCTGGCGACATTCGGCTGCAGGTTCACCGCGACGCGGATGTTGTCCACCCAGTGGTTGTCGTTCAACCCGCCGGTGCGCGCGCCCCAACCGAAGCGGCCTGCGGCAAACGGTTGATAACCCGGCAACGCCAGCCCGCGGAACACCGCCGTGTTGCCGTAATACAAATCCAGCGTGCCGCTCCGGTTTACGCGCACGCCGAGGTCCACGAAGGTGTCGCCAGTTCGGAGAACGCTGATGTCGAACTTGCGCGTGGCCACCACGTCGCCTTGCTAGCTGACGTCGATGGCCGGGGCTTCGCCGCCGCCG
>JAKCAB010000675.1 GCA_021839785.1 bacterium
CGGAACGCCGACGGAAGCGACCGGGACGGTCGCGCTCCCGTGTCTGATCCGGCGCGCCAGCTTCCAGCCGGCTTTCGGCACGCACCTGCGCAAAGCCGGGCAGAGAAGTTTCTGTGGTCAGCGGCTGACTGTTCTGGCTCCGCGTCTTGGCAAACAACGCGCTATTCGCTCGAGCCTGCCGCGCTCTGACGCGCGCAGCCACGGGGCGAGACGGTCGCGCTCCCCATCTCAGACGGTGTAAAGGGTGCTGTTAACCCACCGCGCGGGTCGTGTTTTCCCGCAGCGCCGCCTGGTAGGTCGCCAACGCCGCGGCGCCGCAGACCAGCCGGATTTGCCCGAACTCCGGGTGGGCCGCGAGGAAGGCCCGGCATTCGCGCACGGCGATGCGGGCCGCGCGCTCGATCGGGAAACCGCAGGCGCCGGTGCTGATCGACGGAAAGGCAATGGTCTTCAGACCGCGCGCCGCGGCCAGCGCCAGGCTGTTGCGGTAGCAGCTCGCCAGCAGCTCGTCCTCGCCGTGGCGGCCGTGGCACCACACCGGGCCAACCGTGTGGATGGCCCACCGGGCCGGCAAACCGCACCGGTGACCGCGCGCCGCGCGCTCGCCGCTGCGGCTTTGGGTTTTCAGCGCGGGGGCGGTGGGGTAGAACCGGCGCCATGAACGCATGCATTCCCGTCCGCATCCGCAGGGGGAGTAGTTCCGTGGTGACGGGCTGGCTGAGGGTCTTCGCCAGCGTTTGCGTCTTGAGCGGACGACTCGTCGTTTCCACACACGCCACACCGGCCGCCCCGTGCCCCGCCGTGCTCGCGCCGGAAGCTTTCCGGCACTACGTGGATGCGTTCAACGCGAACGACCGCGAACTTTACGTCCCGCACATCCCCAATGCCGCGGCCTGGGATTTCCTGCGGACCAACGTCCCGCTGCTCGACTGTCCCGACAAAGAGCTCGAGGAGATTTACTATTTCCGCTGGTGGACGTTTCGGAAGCATCTCCAGCAAACCCCCGACGGCTTCATCGTCACCGAGTTTCTGCCGCCGGTCGGCTGGGCCGGAAAATACAACTCCATCGACTGTGCGGCAGGTCATCATTTGCATGAAGGTCGGTGGCTGAACGCCCCGGCTTACCTCGATGACTATTCGCGGTTCTGGTTTCACGGCGGGGGCGAGCCGCGCCGGTACAGTTTCTGGGCCGCCGATGCGATCTGGGCGCGTGCGTTGGTCACCGGCGACGACCGGCTGGCCAGGGAGCTGTTGCCCGACCTGGTTCGAAATTACGAAGCGTGGGAGCAGGATCGCCACGACGCCAATGGCTTGTACTGGCAGGCCGACGGCAACGACGGCATGGAAGTGTCGATCAGCGGCGCGCTCCAAGCGGAGGCGCAAGGCTACCGCGCCACGATCAACAGCTACCAATACGGCGACGCGCTGGCCATCGCCACCATTGCGGAGCGTGCCGGACAGCAGGAGTTGGCCGGGCGCTTCCGGGCCAGGGCCGCCGAAATCAAGCGGCTCGTGCAGGCGAAGCTCTGGGATCGCGAAGCGCAGTTCTTCAAAGTCCTGCCCCGCGGCGACAACACCCGCCTCTCGGACGTGCGCGAAGAACACGGTTTCACGCCGTGGTATTTCGATTTGCCCAACGCAGACCAGAGCGTGGCCTGGAAGCAACTGATGGATCCCCAAGGTTTCTACGCACCGTTCGGACCGACCACCGCCGAGCAACGCCATCCAAAGTTTGCCGTGTCCTACCAGGGTCACGAGTGCCAATGGAACGGACCGAGCTGGCCTTACGCCACGTCCATCACCCTGACCGCCCTGGCGAATCTCCTGAACGATTACGAGCAGGACGCCGTCACGCGCCGGGATTACTTCGACCTGCTGAAGATTTATACGAAGTCGCATCGGCTGAAACTCGCCGACGGCCGGGTCGTGCCGTGGATCGACGAGAACCTCAATCCGTTCACCGGCGACTGGCTCGCGCGGACCCGACTGAAACAATGGAAGGATGGCACTTGGGATGCCGGCAAAGGCGGCGAAGAGCGCGGCAAGGATTACAACCACTCGACGTTCTGCGACCTCGTCATCAGCGGTTTGGTCGGATTGCACCCGCGGGCCGACGAAACGGTCGAGGTGAACCCGCTCGTGCCCGACGGAGCCTGGGACTATTTCTACCTGGATCAAATCCGCTACCACGGGCACTGGCTGACCGTTCTCTATGACAACACCGGCACGCGCTACGGCAAGGGCCGGGGCCTGCGCGTGTTGGCCGATGGCAAAGAGATCGCCGCGGCGGATGTTTTGAGCCGCGTCACTGGCCAGTTGCCTTCATCGCGAACCAGCGGTGCGGCCACCGAAACAACCGCCGGCTGGGTCAAGTACGCGCAGAACCCGGTCCTGGGTGGCCAATATGGAACGTGCTTCGACATCTCCGTTTTGAAGGATGGTGATCGATACCGCATGTGGGTTTCATGGCGCCCGAAGAAGAGTGTGGCGCTGGTCGAGAGTGCGGACGGCCTCCATTGGAACGGCCCGCCGCGCATCGTCTTAAGGCCACGACCGGAGACCGGTTGGGAGGACGACATCAACCGCCCAGTGGTCCTCAAACGCGCCGATGGTTACCATCTCTGGTACACCGCTCAGACCCATGACCGATCCTGGATTGGCTACGCCACCAGTCCCGACGGGTTGCATTGGATCAAGCGTGCCGACAACCCAGTCTTCAAAGCCGACCCGGCCAGCGCCTGGGAAAAACACAAAGTCACCGCCTGCCAGGTCATTTCTCAGGGCGATTGGCACCTGATGTTTTACATCGGCTTCCGGGACGTGGACCACGCGCAAATCGGCGTCGCCCGCTCGCGCAACGGCATCACCGACTGGCAGCGGCATCCGGCCAACCCGATCATCCGACCCGGCCAGGACCAGTGGGACCACGACGCGTGCTACAAGCCCTTCGCCATTTTCGACGGCACGAAGTGGCTGCTTTGGTACAACGGCCGTCATGGCAGCCTGGAACAGATCGGCGTAGTCTTCCACGAAGGGCCAGACTTGGGATTCGAGTAACCGCGCCCCCATCCGTCCTGCGCTTCACCTTGGCGCGCGGGTGGAAACGGGATCGCTTTGCGGCCGACCGGGAATTCGCGCTACACTCGGCTCATGGCCGATGCTGCCACCATTCGCTTTCGAGTCACCGGCATGACCTGTCAGGGCTGTGCCCGCGCCGCCACGAACGCCATCCAGTCCGTGCCCGGCGTGGCCAATGCCGCGGTGGACCTCGCCGGCAACAGCGCCACCGTCCGCTGGGCGCCTGACACGACGCCCAACCCGCACGCGGTGGTGGAAGCCCTTAAGCGCGAAGCCGGCTTCCAGGCGGCGCCGATCGAAGCCGGCCAGGCCACACCCCCCGCCAAACCCTGGTCGCCACTCGAAGGCTGGCTTTTTAACGTGGTGATCGGCAGCGCGGCCACGCTGCCACTGCTTATCGGCGAATGGTTTTTTGGCCTGGGCATGGAGCGTTGGTTCCAATGGCTGGCCTTCGCCTTGGCGCTGCCGGTGCAGGTGTTTTGCGGCGCGCGGTTCTATCGGGGCGCGTGGAGCCAGCTCCGCGTTCGCTCCGCGAACATGGACACGCTGGTGGCGCTCGGCTCGACGACCGCCTTCGCCTACAGCGCTTTCGCCTTGTTCGCCGGCTGGCACGCTCACCTGTACTTCATGGAAGCCGCCGCGATCATCACCTTGATCGGCGTCGGGCACTGGCTCGAAGCACGCGCCAGCAGCCGCGCCGCCGACGCGCTAAAATCGCTGCTCCACCTCGCTCCCGCCACCGCCCGTTGGCTCAACGCGGCTGGCGTGGAGACCGAAGTGCCGGTGGCAAACCTCGCCGTGGACGACCGCGTCCTGCTCAAGCCCGGCGACCGCGTGCCAACCGACGGCGAAGTGCTCGAAGGCCAGTCGGCGGTGGACGAGGCAATGCTCACCGGCGAATCGTTGCCGGTCGAAAAGGCGGCCCGTGCCAGACTCTATGCCGGCACGGTCAACCAAAATGGCCGGCTCGTGATGCGCGTGACCGCCACCGGCGAAGGCACGGCGCTCCAGCAAATCGTCGCCGCGGTGCAGCGCGCCCAAAACAGCCGCGCGAACATCCAACGTCTGGCCGACCGCGTGAGCAACGTCTTCGTGCCAGTCGTGGTGCTCGTGGCTTTGGCCACCGCGGTGTGGTGGGGCCTCGCCTACGCCCGCGCATCTGCGGTTCATCAAACCCTGAGTCCCTGGCTGTGGCACTCGACGCTGCCGTTGACGCCGCTGGCCGCGGCGGTAGTCCACGCCGCGGCGGTGTTGATCGTGGCCTGCCCGTGCGCAATGGGCCTGGCCACACCCATCGCCATCATGGTCGGAACGAACGTCGCCGCCCGCCGCGGCATTCTGATCCGCGACGGCCTGGCGCTCGAAAAATCGGGCCGGCTCACCGGTGTCGTGTTCGACAAAACCGGCACGCTCACCCAAGGCAAAGTCGAAGTCGCCGCCGTCGAGGACGTGCGGCCCAAAGACCGGCGCGAGCCGGCGCTGAAGGATG
>JAKCAB010000834.1 GCA_021839785.1 bacterium
CGTCGTTTTCGTTCGTTTCGCCCATGTCCGATTTCGGCGTCGCTAATCGGACTTCCGCCCGGAGGCAGGCGGGTGGGCGGCCATTCCGGGCACCAACTGAACGCAACTCAACTGACGCGCGTCCCGGCAGTACAGCCGGCCGTCGGCATACGCGGGATTGCACCAGTTGGCGCCGCAAATCTGCGTGCGACCGAGTTCCCGGCAACGCGCGGCGTCGGCCGCGATCTGGACCAGCTCGCCCGCGTCGGTTAGGAACAAAATCGTTTGGCCCATCACGAGGAAGCCAGCGTAGGCGCTGCCGGGTTCGCTCAAAAAATAGCCGGTCTGCGACCACGCCGGCCGGCCGGTCCGGATGTCCACGCAAATCAGGTTGCGCGCCGGCCCGACGCCGTACAGGTAACCGCCCGCGACCACGGGGCTGGCGAAGTTGATGGCCAACGCGCGCGCCGCCCAGGCGGTTTGCGCGTGCCAGCCGGAGTCGTCTTTGGTCACGCGGATGCCGATCAGCCCGGCCTCGTGCGACGAGACCAACACCCAATCATCCACGACCACCGGCGTGGTTACGTGCCGGCCGATCGAAGACTTCACGGGCACGCGCCACAACAGCGCGCCGTCGCGCGGGTTCAGCGACATCACGCCCGCGGCGGTGAACGACACGGCCTGCCGCACGCCCGCGATGCTGGCCAGCACGGGACCGCTGTGGCCGGGCACGTCGCTCTGCGATTTCCAGATCACCGCGCCGCTGCGCTTGTCGAAGCAGACCACGCTGGCGCCGTTCGTGCCGCCCACGCTCACCAGCAGATGGTCGCCGTCCACCACGGGCGAGCCGGTGTTGCCGTGCCGGCTGGCGCCCACCGCCGCGCCTTTTTCGCCAATGAACACCGCGGCGAAATCGCGCACGAAATTCACCCGCCAACGCACCTTCCCCGTCGCGGCCTCCAGGCAACGGAACTCGCCCCGGCACGATTGCACATAGACGCGGTCGCCATCCACGACCGGCGTGGAGCGCGGGCCGGGCACACTCTGGGTGTCCTTGAAAACCGGGTCGAGCGGCGCGCTCCAAACGTCCTTGCCGGTGTCGGCCTCGGCGGCGTGGACGGTCTCCTGGCCATTCTGGTTATCCAGGAAAAACACGCGCCCGCCGCTGACCACTGGCGATCCAAAGCCGTTGCCGACCGGCCGTTGCCAAATCACCTTTAGCTCGGCTGGCAGCGTCTGTGGCACCGCCAGACCCGCCGGCACGTGACCATCCTGTGTTGGTCCCCGCCATTGCGGCCAATCCGCGGCTCGCGCGCCGAACCCAAGAATGAAAATCGCCGCCCAGAAACGTCCCGTATGTGACATGCGGGCAACACTCGGAGACAACGGCGACGCGTGTCAACCGCGACGCCAGGCAACGTCAAGCCGTCAGGGTGGGAACGAGGGCTGGCGCAGCCTTACGTGCGGCCGGCCCGAACCAGCCTTGCCACCTGGGCTGGCCGTTTGGCACGCTTTGAAGCAGCATTGCCACCGAACAAACCGATGAGCCAACGAGCAAATCACTGGGCGCCGGTCGCTCTTCTCTCATGCCTTTGCGCCGCGGTCCTCCTCGCCGCCGCTTGCGCCGCCGCGTCTGCCCCGCCGCGAGGGTATTCGATCCCGCTGATTGACCTCGCCGGCGAGACCAACCGCCAGGTGATCGTGGATCGCGAGCCGGGCCAGTATCTCGGCCACCCGTCCACGGTCCTGCTCGAAGACGGCAAGACCCTCTTGTGCGTGTACCCGAAAGGCCACGGCAAAGGCGCCATCGTGCTCAAACGCAGCACCGACGGCGGCCTGACCTGGAGCGGGCGCCTGCCCGTGCCGGAGAACTGGGCCACCAGCCGGGAGACGCCGACGATTCACCGCGTCGTGGACGCCGCCGGCAAAAGGCGACTGATCGTGTGGTCCGGCTTGTACCCGGCGCGGCTCGCGGTTTCCGAGGATGACGGCGGGCACTGGTCGCCGCTCCGGCCGGTCGGCGATTGGGGCGGGATCGTGGTCATGGGGTCGGTCGTGCCGTTGCGAACCGGCGCGGGTCATTACCTGGCGATGTTCCACGACGATGGCCGGTATTTTACGAAAGACGGTAGGCTCGCCAGCCCGGTCGTGTTTCGGCTTTACCAGACGCTCTCCAGCGACGGCGGTCTCACCTGGTCCTTTCCGCGGGAAATCTGGCACGGGAGCGACATCCACCTTTGCGAGCCGAGGATCATCCGTTCGCCGGACGGCCGGCAACTGGCGGTCCTGCTGCGCGAAAACCGTCGGGTGCGCAACTCGCACGTCATGTTTTCGGGCGACGAAGGCCGGACGTGGTCGGCACCGCGCGAACTGCCGGGAGCGCTCACCGGCGACCGGCACGTCGGCAAATACACGCCGGACGGCCGGCTGTTCATTTCGTTCCGCGACACCACGCTCGAGTCTCCGACCAAAGGCGACTGGGTGGCCTGGGTGGGGCGCTACGAAGACATCGTGGCCGGCCGCGAAGGCCAGTATCGCGTGCGCCTCATGGACAACCAAAACGCTTGGGATTGCGCGTATCCCGGCGTGGAAGTGCTGCCCGACGGCACCATTGTCGCCACGACTTACGGGCATTGGGTCAAAGGCGAACCGCCGTTCATCGTGAGCGTGCGACTGAAGCTGGCGGAACTGGACGCGCGAGCGAAGTAGATCGTGAGTTTGAAGGCGCACGTCTTCGGTCGCGGGCGTGCGCGCAAACCGGTCCCCACCGTTGCGCCTCTCCGCTCCACGCCTCGCGCTGGCGATGGCCAGGTGTTGCCGGCGCGGCCTGGAACGGTTTTCGTCCTGCTTGTCGTGGAGCGTTGGGCCGGAACCGGCCGGTAAGCACACCACCATCGCCGGGGCACGCAGTTTGCTGCTGACAAGACCGGACACGCCGGGTAGGCTCCACTCCGTTCCGGAGAGCGCTCCCACACATGGTACGGGGCCGCTTCTCGATTATCCATGAACGCGAAATCGACTACCAACCGCAAAGGCCTCCTGGCTGGCGGCAACTGGGTTATCGACCAGGTCAAGCTGATCGACGTTTACCCGCAACCCGAGCAACTGGCCAACATCAGCAGTCAGAGCGAAGGCACCGGGGGCGCGGCTTACAATGTGCTCGTGGATCTGGCGACGCTGGGCGCGCCGTTCCCGTTGTTTGCCGCCGGCCTGGTGGGCAAAGACGCGTTGGGCGACCGCATCCTCGCCGACTGCAAGAAACGGAAGATCGACACCAAATACCTGAAGGCCACCCCGGCAGCCCCCACGTCCTACACCGACGTAATGACCGAGAAGGCCAGCGGGCGCCGCACGTTCTTTCACATGCGGGGAGCGAATGCGCTGTGGAAGGCGGACGACATCGACTTCGAAAAGACCAAGGCCCGCATTTTCCATTTGGGCTACCTGCTGCTCCTTGACGAACTCGACAAGCCGGACAAAACCCACGGCACGCGCGCCGCCGCGCTGCTGGCCGCCGCCCAGGCCGCTGGTTTGCGCACCAGCGCGGACGTGGTGAGCGAGGACAGCAACCGGTTCATGCAGATCGTCACGCCGGCGCTCAAGCACGTGGATTACTGCATCCTGAACGAGATCGAAGCCTCGAAGACGACCGGCTTCAAGATTCGCCAACCGGACGGCAAGCTCGACACCGTCTCGCTGCGTCACGCCGCGGGTGCGCTCCTGCAAATGGGCGTGAAGGAACTCGTGATCGTGCACTTCCCGGAAGGCGCCTTCGCCCGCACGCGCAAGGGCGACGATCACTGGCAATCCTCGCTGAATTTGCCGGCCAAGTACATTGCGGGAACCGCCGGGGCGGGCGATGCGTTTTGCGCCGGCGCGCTGGTGGGCTTGCACGAAGGCTGGGACCTCAAGAAATGCCTGGAAGCGGGCGTGTGCGCCGCGGCCGCCTCGCTCTCCGATCCCACCTGCACCGCGGGCATGAAGCCGTTGCAGGCCTGCCTGGCCCTCGCCAAGAAGTACAAGCCGCGGCCATCGCTCGAACCGGCGGACTGATCCGGCCAGGTCGATCTCGTCTTGCCGGGGAACTCACCGGTCAATCGCCACAAAGCCCGCCATGATCGGGCGGTGATCCGAGCCAACACCCCAGTTCGGCAGTTTGAGAATGCGAGTGGCGGACTTATCCCATTCGCGCGCCATGCTGGGACTGACCAGCAGGTAATCGATCCGCTCGTAGCTGTCCTCCTTGCCGTAGAAGTGCGTCCAAGTCACGTTGCGCGGTTCCCAGCGCGGGTTCGGCGGCGGTGCGTCGTCGCCATTTTGCTCGGCGGGGCGGGTGTCCACCAAACGCGTCCGGCCCTGGCCGATGATCGTGCGCACCGGTCGCTGATCTTTGGTGTCGTTGAAGTCGCCCAGCACCACCAGATTCGCGTCCGGGTTGCCGGCCAGCCGGGCATCGATCTTCCGTCGCAAGAGCAGCGCCTCCTGTTCGCGCAACTCGCCTTCGTCACCGTACTCGACCGCGCGCCTCGATTTGAGATGCGCGGTGATCAACGTGAACGCGTAGCGGTCGTTCACCCGGATGTCCA
>JAKCAB010000596.1 GCA_021839785.1 bacterium
CCTGCGCGGCTTCGATCTCGCGCGGCACCGGCCGGGCGTTCTTCTAATCGAGGATCACCTGCAGCGGCTGAGCGTCCACCGGTACGTCGTCGGCCAGCGTTACCGCCTCGTGAAGCGCACCGGGTGCAACAACTGGTACGTGCCCGCGGGGGCGGAGTTTCGCCTGACCAGTCCGAGCGAAAAGCTGCGATTGCGAAAGGAAATCTGGCTGGATACGCCGGTCCGCTGCGTGCGCTTTTTCTTCAAGCGCCGTGCGGCCGGCAAGCGGCCGGTGGCCTGAGCCGGCGCGAAGCCGCTGGAACGTGGAGCGCACGCCGCCGGCGTGCGGTGTTCGGCGGCTCGCCGAACACGCTCTACTCCCGCTCCGCGCCGGGCGGCGCGGCAGGCAGAGCGCCGCGCCGAACAATGCGGAGGCGTCCTGGAGTCGTGGCCGAGCCGGCCACGACGGCACGCGAGCCGCGTGCGGTCCCGGTGAGTCGCCGGCCCTTCAGGCCAGGATGCCTTTGACCACGTTGCCGTGGATGTCGGTGAGGCGGAAATCGCGGCCTTGGGAGCGGTAGGTGAGCCGCTCGTGGTCGATGCCCAGGCAGCGGAGGATCGTCGCGTTGAGGTCGTGGATGTGGACCGGGTTCTCGACCACGTTGTAGCCGAAATCGTCGGTCACGCCGTAACTCAAGCCCGGCTTCACGCCGCCGCCCGCGAGCCACACCGTGTAGCAGCGGCCGTGATGGTCCCGGCCGTAGTTGTCCGGTTCGATCTTGCCCTGGCAATAAACCGTGCGCCCAAACTCGCCGCCCCAGACGACCAGCGTTTCGTCCAACAGCCCGCGCTGTTTGAGGTCCTTGACGAGACCGGCGCTGGACTGGTCGCAATCCTGGCACTGCTCGCGGAGGCGGCGGGGCAGGTTGCCGTGCTGGTCCCAGCCGCGGTGGTAGAGTTGGATGAAGCGCACGCCGCGCTCGGCCATGCGGCGCGCCAGGAGACAATTGGCCGCGAAGCTCCCCGGCTTCTTCACGTCCGGACCGTAAAGGTCCACGATCGACGCGGGTTCCTGAGAAACATCGACCAACTCGGGAACGGAGGTCTGCATCCGGAACGCCATTTCGTATTGGGCGATGCGGGTGTTGATCTCGGGATCGCCCACGGCCTGGAAGTGCTGGGCGTTCAGTTGGGCCAGGCCATCGAGCAGGCGGCGTCGCCCGGCGGCGCTGACGCCCGGCGGGTTCGAGAGGTAAAGCACGGGGTCGCCGCCGCTGCGGAACTGGACGCC
This sequence comes from bacterium, assembly GCA_021839785.1. The sequence goes on from JAKCAB010000596.1 coordinate 1,271, forward strand.
TTGATACTCGGAAGGCAGGAAGCCGGAGCTCCAAAGTCGCGTGTAAAGCGGTTGGTCGCTCTCCTTGCCGTTCGAGATCATCACGATGAAGGCGGGCAGGTTCTCGTTTTCGCTGCCCAGTCCGTAGCTGAGCCAGGCGCCCATGCAGGGCCGGCCCGGCTGTTGGAAGCCGGTCTGGATGTACGTGATCGCCGGGTCGTGGTTGATCGCCTCCGTGTTCACGGTCTTGACGAGGCAAAGGTCGTCCACGATCGACGCGATGTGCGGGATCAACTCGCTGAGCCAGGTGCCGTTCTGGCCGTGCGGCGAAAACTTGAACCGCGATTTCACGCACGGAAACGAGCTCTGCCCGGAGGTCATCGTGGTGATGCGCTGGCCCATCCGCACCGAGGCCGGCAACTCGGTGCCGTGCACCTTTTCCAGGGCGGGCTTGTAGTCGAACAGGTCGATCTGCGAAGGCCCGCCCGCCATGTGCAGGTAGATGACGCGTTTGGCCTTGGGCGCGAAGTGCGGCACGCCGGGCAGACCGCCCACGCGTTTGAACGTGGCGGCGGTGCCGGCCAGCAAGGCGGGGTTCAACAAGGAGCCAAGCGCGGCGGTGCCGATGCCCGTGGCCAGCCGGCCGAAAAAGTGCCGGCGGGTCAGTTGCAGGAAATGTTCGCGAATCGGGTCCATGTCGGTGGCGGTCAGCCGTTGGTCATCGTTTCATCCAGGTTCAGGAGCAGGTTGGCAAGGGTGCTCCACGCCGCCAACTCGGCGGGGTCGAGGCCTGCGCGGGCCTTGAAATCGCCCACGCTCAGCAGTTGGGCGGCGGCGTCCGGGCTGGCGCGGTATTCGGCGAGCTGGGCGTTCAGGACACCGAGTAGAATGCGCGTTTCCTCCGCGGTGGGCGCGCGCGCGGTGGCCAGTCGAAAGCCGTAAGCGAGGCGCTGCTCCGCGTCCGGGCCGCCTTCGGTGAGGATGCGTTCCGCGAGTCCGCGCGCGGCTTCCACGATCGGCCGGTCGTTCAGGAACGCCAGCGCCTGCAAAGGCGTGTTGGTGCGCGGCCGGCGGACGACGCAGTACTCGCGGGTGGGCGCGTCGAAGAGCAACATATTCGGCGGCGGGCTCTGGCGCTTCCAGTACATGTACAAACTGCGGCGGTACTGTGCCTCGCCTTTGTCGGGCACGTATTTCTGCGAGTTGTTGAACGAGACCGCCTCCCAAAGCCCCGGCGGCTGGTACGGCTTCACGCTGGGGCCGCCGACCTTTTCGACCAGCAACCCGCCGAGATACAGCGCCGTGTCGCGGAGCACCTCGGCGTCCAACCGAAAACGCGGGCCACGCGCGAGCAGGCGGTTCTCCGGATCGTGGGCGAACTGCGCCGGCGTGGCCCGCGAGGATTGCCGGTAGGTGGCCGAGGTCACGATGAGCCGGTGAATGTGCTTCATGTCCCAGCCGCTGCGCTGGAACTCGGTGGCCAGCCAGTCGAGCAATTCGGGATGCGAAGGCCGCTCGCCTTGCACGCCGAAATCCTCCGTCGTCTTCACCAAGCCGACGCCGAAATGTTGCTGCCAAAACCGGTTCGCGATCACCCGCGCCGTGAGCGGATGCGCTGGACTCACGAGCCATTCCGCCAGGCCCAGTCGGTTGGTAGGCGCGCCGGCGGGCAGCGGAGGCAAGATGGCCGGCACGCCCGGCTGGACTCGATCGCCCGGTTTGTCGTACTCGCCACGCATGAGCAGGAAAGTGTCGCGCGATTTGGCGACTTGTTTGGCGACGAGCGTGGTCGGAATCGCGGTGTCGAGGGCGGATTGTTCTTCGCGCCAGGTGGCGAGCTCATCGAAGAGTTTCCGAAACTCCGGCGATTGCTGCCGGCGGTACGCGTCGCGGACTTCCGCGCGCCAGTCGCCATCCGGTTCTGCGGTGGCGGACAAGATGGCGGCCGCCCGTGGCGGTGGCGTGTCGCCACTGCCCAGGACCGGGTTGAACGAAAAGTATTTCGCGCCCTGGTAATTCACCATCTTGACCAGGAGCCGGTTCTCGCCGGGCTCGAGTTCGACGCCGAAGCGCGTCCGCACGCCGGGGTATTCCTCGGGTTGGGCGTGTTCGATCACCGGCTTGTCGTTGAGCCAGACCTTGAAAACGTCGTCCGCGCGCAAGGCGATCTCCAGGTGCGTGGCGATTTGAGAATGGATGCGACGGAACAGGTAGTACGCGCCGTGAACGCCGTGCAGTTCATTCACGAGCAAATGCGTGCCGCCGTCGGCCAAATCGCTGCGGGCGCTCCAGCGGATTTCCTCGCGCACGCCAGGATAGGCGCGGTCGAAGTCGAGTTTCGTTTCCGGCTCGTAAGGTTTCGCCAGGCCAGCCGCGAGCCCGTCGGTTTTGAACGGTCCAATCACCTGCCAGGGTTCGAACCGCAGCGGCTGCAACGCGCGCACCAAATCCTTGCCTTGCGCTGCCGCCAGCCGGAAGTGGCCCAAAGCGCGGTGCGCCTTGCCCGCCTCGAATTTGAGCCGCACGCGCAACTCCGCGCCGGGGGCGATGGTCACCGGCTCGCCCAACGCGAACAACGCCTGGTGGGGTGCGGTCGTGGCATTGGTCCCAACGCTCCAGCCGGTGTCGGCTTTGCCGTCAATCGCGCGACCGGCCTCGTGGTCGCCGGCGTGCGCGTCGGCCAGGGCAAACGCGAAGGCGAGCTTCTGCGGCTTGGCGTCAGCGCCCGGCGGCACCAACTCGGCCTCGAATTCGGAGAGTTGGAACCGCCCGTCTTCCGCGCGGGCGCTGGATCGGTGCGGCAGCGAATCGTGCGGCAAGGCTTCGAGCCGCAGACCGGCAAGTTGCCCCGGCGCCGGCGTGAACGTCAGCTTGTAAATGTCGGTCTCCGGATTCGCGCCGGCGGCGAGCACGGACTGGTCGGCTTCAATTTGCAGCGCTGCGCCGTTGGTCACGGTAGAGCGGGCGGCTGTCGGGGCGAGGTTGGTCCAACCTACGGCCAGCCGGCGATTCCACTCGCGCGCCCAAACTTGCTGGCTTTCGTCCAGTTTTGGCTCGGGTCCTTCGACGCGGGCCTGCGCCTTGGCGATCTGTTCCTTAAGCCAGGCGAGCCGGTCGGTTTGCCGCGGCGACGGCAGTTTGATGAACGGATCGGGGTTTGGCCGATTGCCGTCCATGACCGGCTCGTCGAGTTGGTTGAAGAACGCGCAAAGCCCGTAGTATTCGCGTTGCAGGATCGGGTCGTACTTGTGCGTGTGGCAACGGGCGCACATCAAGGTGAGCCCCATCCAGGTGGCGCCGGTGGTCTCGACCC
>JAKCAB010000223.1 GCA_021839785.1 bacterium
GCGCGCTGCTCCTTGGTGAGGTTAACTTCGACACCGTGCTTGTGCGTCGTGCGCAATTCCACGCCTTCGAACTTCGTTTCCGCGCAGTGCTTGATGATCGTGGGCACGTCCCAGTCTTTGGCGAGGTTGTAAGTCACCAGGCCGACGTGCATCCGGCCGGGCGAGGGCGGGGCCGATTCGGCGGCCGAAGAACCAGGCGAGCCGAGGCCGGCGGCAGCCAGGGCCAGGCTGGCGGATTGCAGGAAACGACGGCGGCTGGCGCCGGTGGCGGATGTGTTCATGCCGGTGAGCAAAGGGTGTCGGCGCGGGCCAGGCAAGCCCCAAACCACCGGCCGCGCAGCCGGGCAACACCGCAGGCAACGCCTCCGCAAGGCGGTCGCTGATTTGCGTTAGGGCCGTACTGTTCGCCCGACTCAGCCGGTGGTTGGTCCTTGCCGTCGGGTTGCGCCTGGCTGGCGCCGGAACGGCCGCGCCGGTTCAGTTCCTCCAGGCTTGAACTCCCAGCTTTGCTTGGGCACTTTCGCCGGGTCGTGACAAGTCCCAAGCTCGATCCCGCGTTATGAAACGTCAGGCGCTCGCCACGTCGGTTTTCGTGCAGCAACGAAGGTCACCCGCCAACCGGCCGCGAGCGGCATTTCCTAGCGGATGCTCCGGTTTCGCGGACCGGCGGTCGCGGCCTCGGAACTGCGCCGCCGTCGCCAGTCGTGTTTTGGCAGCGAGCCTGCTCGCCGTCTTCATCTTCGCGCGAGGCTCCTTTGCCGCGGCCCCGGAGGTGGCCGAAGGCGTGAGCCCCGACCAACTACTGCTCCGAGATTACCGCCCCCGGTCCATTTTCCGCCTGCCGGAGACGCACGTGGAAAAGGCGCGTTTTCCGGTGATTGACGTGCATTCGCACGCCTACGCCAAGACCGAGGCGGAGGTGGACCGTTGGGTGGCCACCATGGACGCAGTCGGCATTGCTAGGTCCGTGATCATGACCGGCGCGACGGGGCAAAAGTTCGACGATCTCCTGCGCCTGTACCGGCGGCATCCGGATCGCTTCGAGGTGTGGTGCGGGATCGACTATGCCGGTTTTGACCAGCCCGGTTTTGGCCCCGCCGCCGTGGCCGAACTGGAACGCTGTGCCCGGCTGGGCGCGACCGGCGTAGGCGAACTCAGCGACAAAGGCGGTGGTCTCCGGAATAACTCTGGCGGGATGCACCTGGACGATCCGCGGATGGACCTGATTTTGGAGAAATGCGCGGAGTTGGGGTTGGCCGTGAACGTCCACGTGGGCGAGGACCGTTGGATGTACGAGCCGATGAACGCCCACAACGATGGGCTGATGAACGCGTACAAGTGGCGCATCCGCAAGGTTCCTGGCGTGCTCTCTCACGATGAGGTTCTGGCCACGCTCGACCGCGCGGTGGGAAGGCACCCGCGCACCACGTTCATCGCCTGTCATTTCGCCAACTGCTGCTTCGACCTCGCCCGGCTGGGCCGGATGCTCGACGCGCATCCCAACTTGTATGCCGACATCGCCGCCCGCTACGGCGAGACGGCGCCGATCCCGCGGGCGATGGCGAAGTTTTATGGCGCTTACCAGGACCGTCTGCTGTACGGCACCGACATGGGGTTCGCGGCCGGGATGTACCGGACGACGTTCCGCATCCTGGAGACGGAGGACGAGCATTTCTACGCGCAGGACCTTTTCAATTACCACTGGCCGTTGCACGGGTTTGGCTTGCCGGACGCGGTGCTGGAAAAGCTTTACGCAGGCAACGCCCGGAGAATGCTCCACCCACCGCGGCGCGCCGCGCCTTGAATCGCGCTCAGTTCCGGCCGGCCAAGGAAAGTTCCGCGCCCCGAAAAACCGCGTGGCTTTTGCGCGCGGTTCTGGCAGAAGGGCGACGCCATGCACGTGCGGGTCAAGATTTGCGGCATCACGCGGCGCGAGGATGCGCTGGCGGCGGTGGTCGCCGGCGCGGATGCGCTGGGCTTCATGTTTTATGAACGCAGTCCGCGCGCGGTGACGGTGCCCGCCGCCGCCGCGATTTGCCGCGCGTTACCGCCGTTCGTCGCCAAGGTCGGGGTGTTCGTCGATGCGGCGGAGGCGTTCATCCGCGAAACGGCCAGCGAATGCTGCCTCGATACGCTGCAATTCCACGGCCGCGAAACGCCGGAGTTTTGTGGTCGGTTCGCGCTGCCGGTGATCAAGGCCTTTCGGATCGGCGGCCCGGAATCCCTGGCCAGCCTGCGCGACTACGCCACCGCCGCCTGGCTCCTCGACAGTTTCGTGCCGGGGCAACTGGGCGGGACGGGCGCGCGGTTCAATTGGGCGCTGGCTGCGCAGGCGGCCCAGTTCGGCCGGCCGATCTTGCTCGCCGGCGGGCTCACGCCGGAGAACGTGGCGGAGGCGATCCGCCAGGCGCGACCGTACGCGGTGGATGTTTCCAGCGGTGTGGAATCCGCGCCCGGCCGGAAGGACCCGGCGAAGATCAGCGCGTTCGTGGCCGCAGCGAAGAAGGCAAACCCGAGTCCGGGCGCCTGAAATCCGGCCGCGTCGCAAGTCCGCGTCAGCGCGCGGCTGTGGCGGGCGGTTGGCCGGCGTTCGCGCGCGGGAGATCGTTCTGGCGCAGGCGCGCCCAGATTTCATCGCGGCGCTGATCCAGCGCATCGAGGGCACTTACCGCTACGCGCATCGCGTCCGAGACGTTGGCCTGCTCCAGCCCCGGCAGTGTAGGTTGCGAGCCCGCGCGCGCGCGTTGTTCGAGGTAGGCCCGCAAGGTGTTCGCATACCCGGCCGCGAGCGGCTTGACCTCGGGTGGCAGCGCGCTGAGCAGCATCCGCAATTGCCGGATGCGCACAGAGAGCACCGGTGGCTGTTGGGCAAAATCCCAGTCGGTCACCACACTTTGCAGCGTCAGCGTGCGTCGGACAGGTGGGGCGTCACGCGTTTCCTGCACCGCCACGTTGATCTGCACCAAGTCCCCGAGCCAGCGCAGCGCGGCGTCGGGCGACAGGGTGAAGCCTTTCGCGGTGACGGCGATGCGTTGGGTGGTGAGCGCCCACCATTTTTCGACGTCCAACATGCCGGAGAACTGGGAGCGGAAAGCGTTGAGGAAGGCGGTTTGCCAGTTCAAGTGCCACGGCAGTTGCTCGAGCATGGCGACGAGTGCCTGCCGGCCGCCGGGCAGGCGTTGGAGCGCGGCGAAGAAAACCTGGCAGCAAAGTCGGTAGTGTTCGAGCGCCGGTCCGGAGAGTTGAGCGGCCGACGGCAGACTGAGTTCCTCAAAGGACAGGATCGGCTGAGACGTGAAGCGGTCGAGGAAATCGCGGCTTTCGCGGGCCAGGCGGCGATCCCTGGTGGTGCCTTCGAGCAGGCCCACGGCATTGCCATACTTGCCGGTCACCGTGTTGGGCTTGGCGAGCGGGTCGGGGCCGACGCGGGAAAGGATTTCGCCGGTCAAGCCTTCCACGAGCCAGTAAGGAATCTCCGGCGGGTTCGGGCCGGGCGTGCGGCTGGCCATTTCGCTCAACAGCGCGTGCACGAGGCCGCGCACCAGCCCCGTGCCTTCGATTTCTTGCGGCAAGCGCAGCGAGTACTGCCAGCCGTCGCTGAACCGCACGCCGGCCGCCATCGGGAACAAAACCGGCGGCGCCTGCGGCGTGATGTTCAGGTGAATCTTGCCGCGCCAGCGATCGGGCAGCCCCAGTTCCGCGAGCAGGGACGATTTGATGCGCTCGCAGGAAACCGCCAGCGGGTCCGGCTGAAGCGAGATCAGCTTGTTGGTGCTCGCCGGGGAAACTACCGCGAGGCTCGCCGCCGTGGGGTGGGGACTGTGAACGATGAACTGGCCCGAGCGGCTGTACACCGTCACCCATTCGCCCGCGCCGGGCAGTGCCGTCAATCCCAGCAACCAGGCGCCCGCCAGCGCGGAAGGTCCCCGCAACCCTCTGGCCAGACTACCCCACACGCTGCCGGGCTGGCGCATGGCCGCTCACTCCTTCGCCGGCTTGGCGCCGCCCGCGGAACCGCCGCCGGCAGGTTTCGCCTCCGCCTTGGTGGCCCCGTCTTTCTTGGGGGCCGCCCCGTCCGACTCCTTTTTCGCGGCCTGCTTGTAGCCCTCGCTGCGGTAGTCGGTGATGTAAAAACCGCTGCCCTTGAAAATGATTCCCGCACCCGCGCTCAACTGGCGCTTGACCTTGCCTTTGGCCCAGGGTTTGCGGGCACAACGATCCTTCGGACACGACGCGAGCGGCTCGTCCTTCATGGACTGGAAGAACTCGAACTCGTGTCCGCACTTGGTGCAAACGTAGTGGTACGTCGGCATAACATTGATTCCAACCGGAGCCGTGGATTTAGCACGACGCGCCGCATTTGCAACCGTGGAAGTCTGGCCGGCTTCGTTTCGCGTGTGCCTCAGTTTCTGGCCGCAGCTCAATAACCTTACGGCTGGCCAACGGCCGGCTCGGCCAGGGCCCGTTGTCCCGCCGTGGGAAACGGGAAGCGTCGGTGCCGCATGGTACAAAAAATGTCGCAATTGCGACAAAAATTGCCATAGGCGAAAACGTGGCA
>JAKCAB010000739.1 GCA_021839785.1 bacterium
GGCGGGACGTGGATCGTGAGCGTCTTGCCCGCGGCCTCGGCTGGAAGCTTGCCGGGCACGCCCAGCATCGTGACTTCCGCGTCGGCCGGCACTTCGATGTCGCGCAAAACCAGCTTCTCGCCCGGCCAGCCGGCCGTGATGGCGTAAAGCGCGTCCGGCTTTTTCGTGAAAAAGACCTGCTTCACCGCCAGGCCGTCCTTGTTCGGCTGCTGGCCGACTTGGTCGAGCAAATTGTACTTCACCATGAACTCGCCGAACTTTTGTTCCGGCATCTTGCCGGCGGTCCATTGGCAGGCGCGCCCCGCGTACCGGGTGCCGTAAATGGCCTCGCCGTTCACCTTCAGCCAGTCGCCAATCTCGATCAGCCGCTGCTGCATGATCGCCGGGATGCGGCCGTCGCCGGTCGGGCCGATGTCGAGCAGGAAGTTGCCGCCGCGGCTGACGAGGTCGCAGAGCACCAACACGAGTTCGCGGGCGGACTTGTAGTCGTCCACGTTCTCGGCGCGATTCCAGCCGTACGAGAAGCCCATGCCGCGGTTTTCCTCCCACGGATGCGAGGCGTCCTTCATGCCGGCCGCGTACTCGGTGGTGTAGTACCCGCCGTGGTGGTGGCGGGTTTCCTTGCCCCAACGGTCGTTCACGATCACCTCGTCCTTGCAGGGCGACTCGTTGTACAGCCAGGCGAGCAGTTCCTCGCTTTTCCAATCCTTGCTGGGCATGTCCCATTCGCCGTCGCTGAAGATGATCGCCGGAGAGTACCGCGTGACCACGTCCTTGAACTGCGGGATCATGTGCTCGTCCACGTAACGTTTGCGGTCAGTTTTCCAGAGCGGGTTGAACCACTCGTAGAGCGAATAGTAGAACCCGAACTTCAACCCGCGCTTCCGCACCGCTTCGGACAAATCCTTCATCAAATCGCGCTTGGGCCCCGTCTCGACCGCGTTCCACGGCCGCCCCCAAGTCTTGCTCGCCTCGGCGCTGGGCCAGAGGCAGAAACCTTCGTGGTGCTTCGAGGTCGGCACGATGTACTTCGCGCCCGAGCGGACGAAGAGGTCCGCCCACTGGTCGGGATCGAAGTTCTCGCAACGAAACAACGCCGCGAAGTTCCGATAGTCGAAGTCCTCGCCCCAGACGCGCTGGTGGTACTGCCACCACGGGTTGTCCGGCTTCTGGTTGGCCATGTTGTTCCAATACCACTCGGCGTACTGGCCTTTGACGCCCCAGCCGGGAACCGAGTAAGTCCCCCAATGGATGAAGATGCCGAACTTGGCGTCGAGAAACCATTGAGGCGCGGGGCGCTGGTCCAGCGATGCCCAGTTGGGCTCGTATTGGGCCTCGGCGGCGGAAAGCTCAGACAGCGAAACGGCAGTCAAGACCCCGCAAAACACCGCGCATAAACCACGGGCGAATTTCATGGCGGCCTTGTAGCCGCGGCAAATTCAGGCGTCGAGCCGAAAGCCCGCCGAGCACGAGAACCACCGCTCAGGCATAGACGCGGATTTCATAGACCCGCGCAAGGGCGTCGCCGTTGGTGGCCTGGATTTGCAGGCGCAGCGCCTGCGCCTCGACCGGCGCAAAGGAATGCCGCACGAGGCGCTGGTGATTGCCCCGCACGCGGACCAGTTCGCGCCAGTCGGCGTCCGCCGCCGGCCGGTAGCTCAACGTGTAATCGCGCACCGTCTCAGGCTGCGGGCCGCGGATGATCTGGCGGTTCGTGGCGTCCGATGCCGAGAGCGTCAACTCGCGATGAAAGCCGGTGTCGAACGTGAGTTGCACTTGCGTGATCCGCCGGGGTTTCTCCCAAGCCAGCTCCAGCCACGGCTCGCCGTTGGCGAGCGTCGCGTCCCACCGATGTGTGGACGACCCGCGCAGGTCGCGAACGAGGCCATCCGTGACGTACTCGGGGCGGGAAAGGTCTTGGGCCGTCGAGGCCTCGACTTTGGCCAGGCGCGCGAGATCGAGCGGGTCTTCGTTGCGCCGGCCTTTGAGCGTCTGGTCGTCGCGGAGCAAGCTTTGCTGCAATTCGCGCAGCCGCGCCTGGTCTTCGTAAAGCTGGCGGGGCTTCAAGCCATGCCGGACGCACAGCGCCGCCGCCGTGCCCGCGGCCTGGCCGATCACCGAGCAGGTGGCCATCACACGCGTGGAACTGAAGGCCACGTGGCTGGCGCTGATGTTTCGGCCAGCCATCCAGAGGTTGCCCACGCTGCGACTGTAAAGGCACCGCAATGGGATGCTATAGACCTCCGGCAGCGGCACCGAGCGAAACGGCCGCTCCGTCCACGCGTCGAAGCCCGACGGCGGATGATCGTCCATCGGCCAGCCGCCGATCGCCACCGCGTCCTCCGGTTCGCCCTGCTGGCCTTCAAGGTCGGCCTGCGTGAGCGTGTAATCGCCCACGATGCGGCGGCTCTCGCGCTTGCCCGGCATGAAGCCGATCCAGTCCATGCCCCAATTCGCGCTGTCCGGCTTGTCGCCGGAGTTTTTGATGTAATCCCAGACGCCCAGCACGATCGAGAGGAGCTCGAAGCGGATGCGCTCGTTGTCGCGGATCGAGTTCATCTGCCCGCCCCATTCGATCCACCAGTAGCCGTACTCCCACGACGAAATGCCGCGGAACTTGAGCATCTCCTTCGTGACCTTGCGCGCCCAGGCCGGCGGCGTGAACGGAATGGGCCGGCCGTAATCGCGCGCGGTGAACAGAATGCTGCTGCCTTGCGTGTGGCGGTCGGCGGTGGCGTAGGCCAGCGATTCGCCGAACTCGCTCTTGGCCTCGCGCCCCTGCCGCATTTCGGCGCCCGCCTCGAGCGCCAGCCGGCAATCGCCCGTGCAATCCAGGAATTGCCGCGCGGCGATCCGGTACAAGTGCTCGGTCTTGTCGCAACGGGCGAGCACGCGCTGGATCAACCGGGCGCCGCCCGGCGTTGTCGTTGGCGCGTCGGCTTCCCGCCGGCTTGGCGCCTGAGCCGCTCCGCCTTTCACTTCGGCGGCAAACAGCGTGGTGTCGAGCAGCAAGGTGATGTTCGGCTCGCGCTTGACCTTGTCGTAAAGCAGCAGGTCCCAAAGCTCGAAACTGCGGTGCGGGTTGTTGACCGCGTCGTCGAGGCGAAACTCTTCGATCAAGCCGCCTTCGCGCCAGCCCGGCCGGCCGCCGTGGCAGTTGGCGCCGACGATGTGCATCTTCACCTCGCTGCTGGCGTTGCCGCCCAAGCGCGAGCGGTCCTGCACGAGCACCACCTTCGCGCCGTGCCGGGCCGCGGCCACCGCCGCGCACACGCCCGCCATGCCGCCGCCCGCCACCAACACATCGCCGTCCAAATCCACCGGCGCCATGTGCGGCTCGCCGGCCAAGCGGTCGCCGCTGGGGGCCGGCGGCGCGATGCGGTCGAACTCGCCGGCAATCGCGTCGTGCGCAGGCGGTTCAGCCGCGAAGCCGTCCGCCTTCACCAAGACCGAGTAGCCAGCGAAACCTCCGGCGAGGGAGAGAAAATTGCGTCGGTTCATGCTGTGGTTTCACGATACGCGTCCAACCGGCGAACGCGAAGGCTCAATTCCCAGCCGACGGCCGGCACGGAAACCGGGTAGTGTCCCGATTGTTTGGCGGCGCGCCGGCTTCCAGCCGGCTTTGGGTGTGGCCGAACGCGGAAAAGGTGTTGCCAGCGCTAAGCCGGCTGGAAGCCGGCGCGCCGTGGATTCGCCGCGGCTACAGCTTCCAGCCTTCGCGGTATTGGTACTGGATGTACTGGTCCGCCTCCGGACAGGTGAGCGCGCGCAGGTGCTCCGCGTCCCACTCGATTCGCCGGCCCACGCGGTAGGCCACGTTGCCCAGCAAGGCGGCTTCGGTCAGCGCGCCCGAGTAATCGAAGTTGCAGGTGGTAGTGCCGCCGTTGCGGATGGCCTCGACCCATTCCTTGTGGTGGCCGATCGAGTCCGGAATCGTCTTCGGCGGGGCCGGGAAGTCTTTGAACTTGTCTTCCGGCAGCAATTGCCGGCGCGTGTAGTCCGCGAGCAGGCGGCCCTTTTCGCCTACGAACAACACGCCGCTCTTGAAGTACTCGCGCTGCTCATCGTCGAGGAGCGGCGACCCCGGCTGTTTGCCGCCGTGATACCAGGTGAGCGCGACCGGCGGCAGCGTGACACTGCCAATCTGCCGGGCCGGGTAGCGATAGCGCACGATCGCCCACGGCGGGGTGGACTCGGGATGTACCGGCGGGCCGTCCACCGGCTCGACCCAACTCGGCGCGCGAAGGTCCAGCGCCCAGTGCGGCAGGTCCATGAAATGGCAGCCGAAGTCCGCGATCGTGCCGCCGCCGAACGCCCACCAATTGCGCCAGGCAAGCGGCGCGTATTCCGGGTGGTACGGGCGGAACGGCACCGGCCCGATCCACAAATCCCAGTGCAACCCCGGCGGCACCGGCACGGAGCCTTTCGGCGCGTCCTTCCCGCCATAGACGGCGCCCACCCAGACGTGCACTTCGTTGACCGGGCCGATGGCTCCGCTTTGAATCAACTCCACCACGCGCCGGTAATTGCCGCCGGCATGGATCTGCG
>JAKCAB010000561.1 GCA_021839785.1 bacterium
GGTCCGGTCCGCGTCCAATTACCCGCAATGGGGGGACCACGAGTTTCGCGATGCGGTGCGCCGCCTGCTCGGCACCGACACCGGCTGGGACGCGCTCAGCCCGAACGCGCCGATCGAGTTGACGCCCACGCTGCACGTCACCTCCGGCATGGCCGGCCGCGAGCCGTGCCAGAAGATCGTCGATGCCTGGAACGCGAAGCGCAGCGGCACGAACCAGTCGCGGGGTTGCGCGGCGTACGCGGACTTTCGCGAGTTGCTGGCGAAGCAAAAGGATTTCGACGCGGTGGTCGTCGGCACGCCGGATCACATCCACACCGTGGCTTCCGTCGCGGCCATGCAGGCGGGCAAACACGTCTTTTGCCAGAAACCGATGTCGCACTCGATGCACGAGGCGCGGCGCATGGCGGAGGTGGCGCGCGAGACTGACGCGGTCACGCAGGTGGCGGTCGGGCCGCAGGCTTCCGAGGAAACCCGCCGGCTGTGCGAATGGGTCTGGGCCGGCGCCATCGGCAAGGTGCGCGCCGTGCACAACTGGTCGTCGCGCCCGTTCTGGGCCCAAGGCATGGACCGGCCGAAGCAAGCCCAGCCGGTGCCCGAAGGCCTGGATTGGAACCTCTGGCTGGGACCGGCGGCGGAACGGCCGTTCAACGAGGCTTACTTGCCGTTCATTTGGCGCGGCTGGTGTGACTTTGGCTGCGGGGCGCTGGGCGACATGGGGTGCTACAGTTTCGACACCATTTTCCGCGTCCTCAAACTCCAGGCGCCGACCGCGGCGGAGGCGAGTTCCACGCACCGGTACCCGGACAGCTACCCGCTGGCGTCGCTGATCCACCTCGATTTCGCGGCGCGTGGCGAGCTGCCACCGGTCAAGCTGGCCTGGTACGACGGCGGCCTCAAACCGGAGCGCCCACCGGAGTTCGGCCCGCAGGACACGCTGGCCGACGAGGGACTCCTGTTCGTCGGCGACGAGGGAACGATCCTGGCGGAATTCACCGGCAGCCGGCCGCGCTTGATCCCCGAGGCGAAGATGAAGGCGTTCAAGGAACCGCCGAAGACGTTGCCGCGCTCGCCCGGCAACGAACGGGAGTGGCTCGACGCGATCAAGGACCGCAAGCGCGCGACGGGCGCGAATTTCGGCTTCTCCGCCACGGTCACGGAGGCGCTGTGCCTCGGCAACCTGGCCGTCCGCACGGGCGGGCGCGTCGGTTGGGACACGGCGGCGATGCAGGCGACGGGGCAGAAGTCCCAGGAGATGGTCAACCCGCCGGCGCGTCCCGGCTGGGGCGTGTAGGCCGCGCAGCGAACCGCTTAACGGTCGCCGGCCACGCGCGTGACGCTCGCCGAGACGTAGCGGGCCTCGGGGAGGATGAATTTCTTGACCTCCACGGCCACGGAGCGCGGATGGAATTCGCGCAGCAGCGAGTCCGCGATCTCGACGGCGAGCGTTTCGATCAGCCGCCAGCTCCGGTTCTCGCCGAACTTCAGCAGCCGCTGCACCACCTCGAAGTAGTCGATCGTCCGGCGGAGATCGTCGTGGATGGCGGCCACTTCGAAGTCATGTCCCAGTTGCACGGTGAGCAAGAGGCGCTGCGGTTGCGCGCGTTCCTCCGCCGGGACGCCCACGCAAAAATGCACCTCCAAGTCCGCGATCGTGATGATGTCCATGTCAACCCTTGTGCGATCCGGAACGCGCCAGCACCGTTTCGAGCAGCCGGCGCGTCGGCTGGTTCAAATCCAGTTCCAACGCCTGGGCCGGTGCGAGCCACCGAAAAGCCTGCGCCTCGTCGTTGAGCCGCACGGCCTGAGTTCCCGCGCTCCGGCAGGTGTAATTGAGCAACAAAAAGTGCGCGTCACGGTAAAACTCCTCGGAGTGGATGCAGTCCTGAACCATGACGAACTCCACGTCAGAGACTACGAGACCGGTTTCTTCGTTCAATTCGCGGCGCAGCGCGTCCGCGGCGGTTTCGCCGAACTCGATCTTCCCGCCTGGAATGCCCCAGCGGTTGGACCATTTGCGCGTGCGCACCATGAGCACCTCGCCGGCCTCGTTGAAGATGAGCGCTCCCACGGTGGCGACCGGCCGCGCGGTGCCGGCTCCAGGCCGCGCATGGGGGAATTCGAGGTCCGCAGCCGCCAGCCGGGCGCGCAATTCGCCCAGGTGCTCGACGATCAAGTCCGGTCCGCTGGCGCGCAGTTGCGCGAGGCTGTTGTAGCCGGTGAGCACCGCGCAGGACCACACCCCGCCGTGGCGCGCGGTCTCGATGTCGTGCTCCATGTCGCCGATGAAGAGTGTCTCGCGCGGGTTGAGCCGGTGTTCGACCAGCAAATCGTGGATCTTCCGCGTCTTGTCCCAGACCTGGAGGTACGGTCGTTCGATGAACTCGCCGAAGCCGGTGCCCGCCGCCTGCGGTGCGTAGTGCTCGGCGTGCACGCTGCTCAGCAGGAACGTGCGCAGATCGCGCTCGCGGCAGAACTCGAGGAATTCGCGCGCGTGCGGCAAAGGTGTGACCAGGTGCTGCGCCCGCCGGAACTCGGTGTGAAACCAGGCTTCGAGCTGCGGCAACGGGACGTGCGGCACGTAGCGGTCGTAAAAGCGTTTGAACGGCAGGCAGAATTCCGCGCGGAACTGGGCGAGGTTCATCTCCGCCACGCCGGCCAGCCGGAAGACGTGGTTGCTGGCCTGGAGCACCGCGGGCAGGTCATCCACGAGCGTGCCTGACCAGTCGAAGATGACGTTTCGGATCACCGCGCCAGTGTATCGCCGGGAGTTGGCGGCGCAATCAGAGCCTCGCGGCGACAGTTGGGAAACGGCTCGGGTCTGAGGAAGGTCAGGATCGCAGATCAGCCAAAATTCCGTCGCAATTGCGACATTTTTTGTACCAGGCTGGGTGGATGGCATTCGCCGCCGTCGTCCGCGGTGAGGCGCAGTCTGGTTCCCGGCAGGCCGGCGGATCAATGGTGGCGACGCTTGATCCGGAGCTGGGTGGTCGAGTGGGTGATGGCCGCCTGCACCAGCGCGGTTTCCTCCGGCGTAAGCTTTTCCTTGAGCCGGGCTTCGGCCCGCTTGCGCGCCTCCTCGGCGCTGGTTTCGTCAATGGAGGCCTCGTCGGTGGCAAACACAGCGATGATCGCGACGCGATCGGCAGTGATTTCGGCGCAGCCGCCGGTGACGAGAATGCGGTCCTCGGAAGCGCCCCGCCGCGCCAAAATCTCGCCGCTGCCGATGGTGGTGATGAGCGGGGCGTGCTCGGGCAAGATGCCCATCTCGCCTTCGATGCCCGGCAACGTCACCATGTCCACGTCCTGGGCATAGACCGGGCCGGTGGGCGTGACGATTTCGAGTTTCAGCGTGGCAGCCATGACTGGGTTCGGGCAGGCCGGGGCCGGCGGGCTAGGATTGTTCCTCGCGCACTTCCTCGATCTTGCCCTTCATGTAAAAGTTGGATTCGGGGACGTCGTCGTGCTTGCCTTCGAGGATTTCCTTGAAGCCGCGCACGGTGTCGGCCACAGGCACCTGTTTGCCGGGCCGGCCGGTAAACACTTCCGCCACCGAGAACGGCTGGCTGAGGAAGCGCTGAATCTTGCGGGCGCGATAAACTGTCAGCTTGTCCTCGGGGGAGAGTTCGTCCATGCCCAGGATCGAGATGATGTCCTGGAGGTCTTTGTACCGCTGGAGCACGCGCTGGACGCCGCGGGCGGTCTCGTAGTGCTCCTTGCCGACGTTGTCGGGCGTGAGCGCGCGCGAGGTCGAGGCCAGCGGGTCCACGGCCGGGTAGATGCCGAGTTCCGCGATCGAGCGCTCGAGCACGATGGTGGCGTCGAGGTGCGCGAAGGTCGTGGCGGGCGCGGGGTCGGTGAGGTCGTCGGCCGGGACGTACACCGCCTGGAAGGAGGTGATGGAACCTTTCTTCGTGGAGGTGATGCGCTCCTGGAGGTCGCCCATTTCCGCCGCCAGGGTCGGCTGGTAACCGACGGCGCTCGGCGTGCGGCCGAGCAAGGCGGAGACCTCGGAGCCGGCCTGGGAGAACCGGAAGATGTTGTCGATGAACAGGAGCACGTCCTGGTTTTTTTCGTCGCGGAAATACTCCGTGACGGCCAGGGCCGAGAGCGCCACGCGGAGGCGGGCGCCAGGCGGTTCGTTCATCTGGCCGTACACGAGACCGATCTTGGAACCTTCCTTGAGGATGGGCAGGCCGTTTTCGCCGATCTTCGGATGGCCTTTGGCGTCCTTCTCGACCTTGATGACGCCGGCCTCGATCATTTCGTTGTAGAGGTCGTTGCCTTCGCGGGTGCGTTCGCCAACGCCTGCGAACATGGAGATGCCGCCGTGGAGCTTCGCGATGTTATTGATCAACTCCATGATGACGACCGTTTTGCCCACGCCGGCGCCGCCGAAGGCGCCGACCTTGCCGCCCTTGAGGAACGGGCAGATGAGGTCGATGACCTTGATGCCGGTGGTCAACACCTGCGGCGTGGTGGACTGGTCCACCAGGGCCGGGGCCGGGCGGTGAATCGGATAATACTCGGTCGCGGCGAT
>JAKCAB010000197.1 GCA_021839785.1 bacterium
CCTGCACGCTTGCGGATTCGCCGTTGGTCACCACCACCGCCGCGCCGCGCGACAAGCCGCGCCCCAATAACACACAAATCCGGCCGGCTTCGTTCGCGGTGCTGTACGGCGGCGCAAACGCGGAGAACTCGCCGCAGACGCGCCACAAGGCCAGGTCGCTTTGGGGGTCGTTGAAGACGGCCGTGGTGCGGTAAGTCGCGCCGGCGAATTGAAACTCGTCGCCCACGCTCCCGCCCACGTGCTTGGCCGTGAGGAACCAGTTCGTCGCGATCGGCGTGCCGGTGAAGCCATGCCAGTACCCCTGCCATTGCCAGCCGCTGTTGGTGTACACGCCAGTCGGGGGCGTGGTGTTGTGCGTGGGATCGTCGGTGGCGTAAAAAATGATCGCGTGCCCACGCAGCGCCGCCAAAAAAAGCGCCGCGCCCAGCACCCAGCCAGGCACGGCGAGCCGTTCGCGCAGGCGAAACGAAGCCACGGCTAGAGTTGTTTCATCGCCTCGTCCATCGCCGCGTACAAGGCGTTCATGGTTGCCTCGGTTTCGTCGCCCATGTTCGACACGCGGAAGGTCGTGCCCTTGATTTTGCCGTAGCCGCCGTCGATCAGGAAGCCGCGGTCCTTCACGAGCTTTTGCAGCTTGGGCACGTCCACGACGCGGCCGCCGGGCTTGGCGCCGTTGTTCACGCAGGTGAGCGTCTGCGATTCGAAGCCCGCGTCCGGGAACGTGGTAAAGCCGTGCTTCGCCGCCCAGTCGCGTGTCATCTGCGACAGCTTCGCGTGCCGGGCGTAACGCGCGTCGAGACCTTCAGCGAAGATGTCTTCGAGCTTCGACGCTAAGGCGTACACGTGTCCAATGCTCGGCGTGCTGGGCGTCATATTTTGCTCGGCGTTCTTCTGAAACTCCAGGAGATCGAAATAATACCCGCGGTCCTTCGCCGACTCGGCCTTCTTCAACGCCGCGGGCGAGCACGCGAAGACTGTCAGCCCCGGCGGCAGCGCAAAGGCCTTCTGCGTGCCGGCGAGCACCACGTCGATGCCCAGCGCGTCGAACTCCACCTTCACCGCGGTGAGCGAACTGACGCAATCCACGATGAACATCACGTTCGGGTACTTTGCCTTCAGCGCGGCAATCTCGGCCAGCGGGCTCATCACGCCCGTGCTGGTTTCGTTGTGGATGACCGTGAGCGCGTCGAACTGGCCGGTGGCGAGCTTCGCGTCGATTTGCGCGGCCCGGATGGGCGAGCCCCACGGCACTTGGAGCGCCTCGGCGTCCTTGCCGCAGCGTTTGGACACGTCAAACCACTTGTCCGAAAACGCGCCGCACATGCAGTTGAGCACCTTTTTCGCGACCAGATTGCGGATCGCGCCTTCCATCACGCCCCAAGCCGAGGACGTGGACAGGAAGACCAACTGCTTGGTGTACAGCAGCGCCTGGAGTTGGGGTTGAATGGCGGCGTACAGGTCTTTGAACCCCTGCCCGCGGTGGCCAATCATCGGCTGGCAGAACGCGCGGAAGGTTTTTTCGCTGACCTCGACCGGTCCGGGAATGTGCAACTTGACGTGTGCCATAATTAAGCCGCGGAACTTTCTATGGCCGGCGCGCGAAGGCAAGCCGAGTTTTCCTCCGACCGATCTTGGCTGACGCTGCCGACCAACGCCAAAAGGCTCGTCCCCGCGTGCGGGCTTTACCCGACCGCGTCCCGCGGATACCGTCAGAGCAATGTCACCGGGCCAGTACATCGTGCGCCGCGCCAACGTGGACGACCTCGCCGTTCTCCGCGGGCTTTGGCAGTTCGAACAGTTGCCCGGGTATGAATTGGAGAAACGCGTGACGGAGTTTCACGTGGTGGCGCGGCCGGACGGCGTCGTGATGGGGGCGGTGGGGTTCCTGCTCGCCGGCCAGCAGGCGTTGGTGCACGACCTGGCGTTCGCCTCGGCGGGCCAGCAGGCGGAAGGCTGGCCCCCGTTGTGGGAGCACTTGCTCGCCCTGGCGCGCAGCCAGAACGTGGTGCGCCTGTGGCGGCGTGGCCGCGGTGCGCCGTGCTGGGAAGAAGCCGGGTTCAAGGCGGCGACGCCCGGCCTGTTGAAGAAGCTCCCGCCTGCGTTTGGCGCGCCCCAGAACGCCTGGCAGGTCTTCACCCTTCGCGACGAAGCCGCGTTGAGCGAGGCGGTCGAAAAGGAATTCGAGGCGCTGCACTCCGCGCAACAGGAACACATCCACCGCCTGGCCCGACAGGCCGCAATCTGGAAATTCCTGGGGTGGGTCATCGCGGCGCTGTTCTTCATCGGTGCCGGCTGGATGCTGGTGGTGTTGCTCCGGAGCGCCCCGCGACGGAACGTGCGTTGACCGCACCGGACCGGGAAGCGACAGAAGCCAGGACGAGTGAGCGTATGCGCCCGGCGGAGGGCGAACGCTCATTCGTAATGGTAGCGTTGCTGGGCAATCTGGAGATCCTGGCCGGCAACCCGATAAACCATGCGGTGCTCCTCCGCGATGCGTCGCGACCACCAACCCGCCAAGGCGTGTCGGAGCGGTTCAGGTTTGCCAATGCCTTCGAACGGATGCCGCGTGGTATCCTTGATGAGTTCGTGGATGCGGCGGAGAACCCGGCGGTCCGTTTCCTGCCAATGCAGGTAATCTTCCCAGGCTTGCTCGGCGAAGACCAGCCTCATGCCTCGCGACCGAGCTTGCGGACCCTGCCTTTGCCCGACTCAAGGTCGCGCACGGCCGCCAGGAGGCGACGCGCGTTCGCCGGGCTGCGGAGTAGATGCGCCGTTTCTTCGAGTGCCTGGTATTCTTCGAGCGACATTACGACTACCGCCTGATCGCGGTTGCGCGTGATGACCACCGGCGCACGGTCCCGACAGACCTCGTCCATTGTGGCCGCCAGGCTTTCCCGCGCGGCGGTGTACGTGATCGATTTCATCTGGACAGGATAATGTCCAGCTTGGCCGCGAAGTCAAATCATGATCTCCCAACTCACGCGAATAGCCTGCGATGCCCGGCAGCGGGGAGCACTGTCCGGCATCAGGACCTTCCCACCACCTTACTCTTGGTGATCTTCCACCGTCCCTCGATCTTCCGGATCTCGAATTTCCAGACCTCGGCGCCGGTTCCCGGAGCAATCCAGGTTCCTTCAGCCGATGCCTGATCGGCGTGCAAAGACACGACTTTCGCGGAAAGGCGACAAGCAGAACCGTCGCTGGCGTTCTCAACCAGATTTCGAGTGTGGACCTGCCTGACCTGCACGTTTTCATGCAGGATGGGAAGGATGGGGATGTTCGCCCGGGCAAAGTGCGCCACGAGCGCCTGGCGTTCGACAGGTTTTGTGTCTTCCATCGCCACTGCGGCGTAACGCGCCTTGCTCATCCCAACGTGCCTGGAAAACAGAAACTCATAGACCGCCAGTTCGGCCTGGAAACGGTCGCCCAGGCCCTTGAATTCCTGGCCGCCTGGTCCCGGCTTCTGCGGTTCCAAGGCTGAATGCAACGGCTGTGGAGGGGGCGTTGCCCGCTCCAAAGGCCGCACCCAAATGTCCCGGAACCGCACCGGGCAGCCGTGGCCGCCAAAGGCCAGCGGACCCTGGCTGATCTTCTGCTTGTATTCCGGGATGATCCGGTGACCGGTCTCGCCGTGGATTTCCTCGTTCAATTGCACCAACACGCCGTTGTGGAACAGCGTCACGCGCGCCGGCTGGACCAGCTTGTCGCCATCAAACCTCGGCGCGGTGAAAACGATGTCGTAGGTTTGCCACTGGCCGGGCGGGCGGGTGACGTTCACCCGCGGTGGGGTCTGGCCGTAAATCGCCCCGGCCTGGCCGTCGGGGTAAATCCGCTCGTTGTACGAATCGAAGATTTGGATTTCGTACAGCCCCATCAGCATGACGCCGTTGTTGCCGCGGTTGTACCACGGTCCCTCGAAGTGCGCCGGCGCCATCCATTCGAGGTGAATCTGGCAGTCGCCAAAGTTGGCCTTGGAAATCAACTCGCCTTCGCCGGCCACGATCTCGCCGTCCGCGACCGACCATTTGTTGTCGCGCCATTGCGAGAGATCCTTGCCGTTGAAGAGCGCCACGGCATCGGCGGGCGCCGGCGCGGGCGGCTGGGCCGGGCCGGGATCGATGCGCCTGGGCGCGGGGCGGTCAGGATCGTGGACGAGCCACTGGCACCACGGCAGCTTGGGTGTGTCTTTGTAGCCGTAAGTGCCTGAGCCGTCCTTGGCGTAAATCAGTTCGGCGGCAACGGCCGAGCAAAGCCAGCCGGTCAGGACCAAGGCAGGTGCCAGCAACGCGCCGATGGCCACGCGATTCGGGTGCAGACGAAAGCCCGGGGGGCGGGAGCGAAATGAGGTTTTCATGGATTTGCAGGCGTTCTGTTACGCCATCGCCTGGCCGCGGGCAAGCCAGGCTTTTCCCGGTGAAACGAAGCCGGCAGTGTCAATCGGCTTCCGCGAAAAGCTGTGGGTGCAGGAAAAAGCGCCGGACTGGGGCCCGGCGCTGCGCAAGATCCGCTTCGTTGAAGCTGGTGAGGATGCGCAAC